>WQZJ01000050.1 GCA_009780795.1 Methanomassiliicoccaceae archaeon | reverse complement strand
TAAGGTCGTTTATGTATCCGGTCACGTTAAAGTCTCTTTCGTTGTAGTTGTGATCGTCAGAGAGATTCGTAAAACTTATGTAAACGAATTTTTCATAAATGTACATTTTGTAAACATATCCATCTATGTTATCCTGCTCCAGGTCTTTGTCTTCTTTGCTGAACCTAACTTCTTCTGTATTCCCCTCCGTATCGATCTTGACCAGATAGTTCTTACCTTCCAAATCGTTTGAACCCAACGGAACAAAGGATAATACTAGAGAGTTGTGCGTTGAGGCGGACAGCGGACCGACAGCACTGCTTTCGGTCTTCCCTTCAACGATGCCCAAAGATACCGCGTAATCCAAATCGGCGAGGAAACCATCAAACATATCGCTGCTTAAGGCTACTTGTTCTCCGTTCATGTCCCCATTTCCTAGATTCTGCATTACCAGATAGCCGCCAACCCCGGCGGATATAAGAATGGCAACCGCCGCTACAACCTTGAGCTCATTTCTCATTAATTATTGAAGACCAAAACGATATTTAAGCGTTTTGAAAGTTAATATATAAAAGAACTTAACTATTAAAATCTGGACCCATTAAACACACTCATGGCGCGTCCAATACGCTCCTGAAATCTGTTTTAATGTCCGATATAATTCAGACGCAGCTAGCTTAGGCTCCTTATTGTCTGCACGGTCGCTGCGTCGTAGTCGCAATCAACAAAAAACACATATTAGAGGGTATTAATGTACATTATTATACATTAATGTACGCAATTTTAATATACTGATTGTAAAATGGCAGGAACATGTCAACAAAGAGCGATATTCTCGTGACATTGTCCCTGGACGAGATCCCGAAGAAATGGTATAACATAGCGGCCGACCTGAAAGGCCTTCAGCCCCCCCTGCATCCCGGTACGAAAGAACCGGTCACGGCGGAGGATCTCGCGCCCGTGTTCACGAAGTCCATGATAAAGCAGGAGATGTCCACCGAGCGGTACATAGACATCCCGGACGAGGTTCGTGAGAACTACATACGTCTCAACAGACCGAGCTCTCTGCAGAGGGCGGTGTATCTCGAGAAATATCTGAAGACGCCGGCGAAGATATACTTCAAGAGAGAGGACCTCAGCCCGGTGGGAAGCCATAAGGGCAACTCCGCACTGGCGCAGGCATATTACTGCATGAAGGACGGCATCCACACGATAACAACGGAAACGGGGGCAGGTCAGTGGGGTACTGCGCTGGCACTTGCGTCAAGCATATTCGATCTCGACTGCACGGTGTTCATGGTCCGTATAAGCTACGATCAGAAACCGTTCAGAAGGACGATAATGCAAACGTACGGCGCAAAGGTGTACGCATCCCCGAGCCTTCACACCGAATACGGCAAGAAGGTGCTGAAGGAGGTTCCCGACTCTCCCGGATCGCTCGGTATGGCGATATCGGAGGCGATAGAGGTGGCCGTCGGCGACCCGAACATAAAGTACACATTAGGAAGTGTGTCTAATGGTGTTATGCTGCATCAAACGGTCATCGGTCTTGAGACGATAGAACAGATGAAGAAAGCGGAGATAGAACCGGACTACATGGTCGGATGCGTCGGCGGAGGTTCCAACTTCTCGGGATTCGCGTTCCCGATGATGAGGGAGAAGATGCTCGGAAAGACGGAATGCGAGTTCATCGCCGCCGAACCGAAGGCGGCCGCGAGTTTGAGTGAAGGCGAGTATAGGTATGATTTCGGAGATACTGCGTGCATGACGCCACTGTTCAAGATGTACACGCTCGGTCACGACTTCGTACCGTCGCCGATACACGCGGGCGGGTTGAGATACCACGGAATGTCGCCGCTGCTCAGCGAGGCCTTCAACCAAGGCCTGCTGACCGCGCGTTCGTACGACCAGACGGCGACGTTCGAGGCCGGTATGATATTCGCCAAAGCGGAAGGCATAATCCCTGCGCCGGAATCGTCGCACGCGATAAGGGCAGCCATAGATCTTGCATTGGAGGCAAAGGAGAAGGACGAGGAGAAAACAATAGTCTTCTGTCTCTCAGGCCACGGTCTGCTGGATCTCGCGGGATATGAGAGACACATATCCGGGAATCTCGTATCGTCGTCCAGAATGAGTTAAACGAATTCACAACGAACAAGGGGCGGTCCCCGCCCCTTGGACCTTTTAATTATCCATACTTTTCCAGGAAACAATAAATACGGTCCGATTGTACATATCGGTGTGCCCGGGATACTGAAAGAGAACTCCGTCATCGTCACGGACAAGAAGGAAAGCAGTCAGATATACAACAAGGGCAACTTCGGATATCCGCTCAGCGGCGGTTCGCTGGAATTGGATCTGATAGAGGCGACGTTCCTTCTCGAGACCGGCCGTCTGGAAGTTCTGTGTGACGGTAACGCGATGACATTCGAATCCCTTTTCTCATATTCGTCCGCTGCGTCGGAAGGATTCGACATCAGGTACATGGTGTATCGTGACATCAGACAAAGGGGATTCGTTGTAAAGGCGGAATCTAGCGATCTCGATCTCTCGGTATTTCCCAGAGGAAAGACACTCAGCAACTCCCGCCCCAAATATCTGGTCAAGGCGGTATCGGAGAGAACGGCGTTCAGCACGGATGCGTTCATGGAACTCGCTGAGATGACGAGTTCGAAGAACAAGGAATTGCTGTTCGGGATCGTTGACGAAGAGGGCGATATGACCTACTACCTCGTATCGAAACGTGAGCTCTCCGGGTCGGTACCGGTTACCGGAAGCGATGTCAAGGCGGACGGCAAACTGATAAAGGACAGGGTATTCGTTTTTGACGGTGAGCAGTCATCATCCATCAGGACCAACGGATCTTTCGGGAAGACCGTCGGCAGCGTCCTGCAGCTCTCGCTGATAGAGACGTGCTATCTCATGTCAAAGGACCTGATCAAAGAGATAAACACAGAGAACGGCAAGAGGATGAAGGCATCCGACATGGTCAAATTCGGAAGATCGGCGCAGGACGAGTTCGATCTGAGATCGAAGGCGTTCTCCGACATGCGTGATGCGGGACTCGTCGTCAAGACCGGGTTCAAGTACGGTACGCACTTCCGTGTTTACGAAAGTGATCCCGACACATGTCACGCCAGGTTCCTCGTTCATGCGGTCGATGGTCCACGCATACTTATGTGGCCCGAGATATCCAGAGCGGTAAGGCTGGCGCATGGCGTCAAGAAGGAGATACTCTTCTGCCGCATCAAGGATAAGGCCGAATATCTTGAGTTCAAGCGCTTCAGACCGTGAGCGCTGTCTCTGTATCATTATAAAAAAGATGTTCCGCGGGCGAGCCCGCATTTATTCACGGTTCAGAGCTGTATCTCTATTCCGAGTTTTTCCGTCAGTTCCTTGTAGCGGTTCCTTATGGTAACTTCGGTCACACCGGCAACGTCGGCAACTTCCCTTTGGGTCCTGCGCTCATTGCACAGTATCGATGAGATGTATATCGCCGCTGCGGCAACGCCTGTGGGACCTCTTCCGGATGTAAGTTCCTTTTCGGATGCGTCCTTCAGTATCTCGGCCGCTTTGCTCTGGACCTCGCCGCTGAGCTTCAGCTCCGAGCAGAATCTCTGCACATAGTCCTGAGGTTTCGTGGGCATCAGTTTCAATTTAAGCTCACGGGTCATGAACCTGTACGTCCTTCCTATCTCCTTCCGTCCGACGCGGCTAGATCCGGCCACCTCGTCCAGTGTCCTCGGGACACCGCACTGTCTGCATGCCGCGTACAGCGAGGCAGCCACCACGCCCTCGATGCTCCTTCCCCTTATGAGGTTCTTGTTGACCGCCTTCCTGTAGACCATCGCCGCCGTTTCCCTGACATTCCTGGGAAGGCCCATCGCCGACGCCATTCTGTCCAATTCGGACAATGCGAACGCAAGGTTCCTCTCGGTTGCGTTGGAGACCCTGATCCTTCTCTGCCATTTCCTCAGGCGGTATAACTGCGCCCTGTTGCGGGTGGGGATGCTCTTTCCGTAGCTGTCCTTGTTCTTCCATGATATCTCGGTGCTCAGACCTTTATCGTGTATCGTGTACGTCATGGGGGCACCGGTACGTGCTCTCTTCTCGCCCTGTTCGACGTCGAAGGCCCTCCACTCCGGTCCCTGATCTATGAACTGATCGTCAAGTACGAGGCCGCAGTCCTCGCACAGCAGCTCCCCTCTTTCGTAATCGCGCACAAGGTGCCGGCTTCCGCATTCCGGGCACTTCTCGACCTCATCAGTTCCTTCTCTTGTTTTTGCCATATTGAGCCCCCCTTTCAAAGTAGACCTTCTTGCCGGATACGTTCTTGAGTACCGTTCTGTCCACGGGCGTTACGGAAACGTACGGTCTGTCGACCGGTCCGAACACCCTTTTAACGGTCCCTATCCTGTTTTGTTTGGCGTCGTAGACAACGTTACCGTATTCCGGCGTGACGTCGCCTCTTACTATGAGGAGCCCCTCATGAGACACATCTTCCACAACGCCTAAAACATCCATATTCATACCCGCGGCACGATAGTTTTTTATCTACCGAGTTTTGTGAACGATAATATATCTACTATTTAATGATTTTCGTCACATTTATATTGAAGGAATGCGCGAGTATATAAACAGAGGCTATAAGTGCGGCGATACGGCGGTAAGCTGTGCCGCCGGCACCGGGAGAACATAACAAATACTTACTTAGGCATACATCCGCGTGCGAGCGGAAGAGATACCGAAGGCGGTCATAACGTTCCTGAAACGGCCCGTGGCGATGATACTCATCGCTGGTCTGGTGATACGATTGGTGCTCATGCCGCTGCTCACGTACGGGTACGACGTGTCGCATTGGGCGCTTACCATACAGCATATACAAGCGGGCGAGGGTCTGTACGGCCTCAGCGGGTATTGGTACACGCCCGTTTGGGGTTACATCTTGGGCATAATGTCCGTTGTCATGAATGTGTTCGGTGTGACAGATTACGGTCATCTGTTCGATGAGCTGCTCCATGTGGAGAGCTTCGTAGGATTTTACACGGCCACGCTGACAACGCCGGTGTTCAACTTCTTCGTTAAGATACCCATGTTGATATCGGACGTGCTCGTCGGATACCTTGTGTACAGGATCATAAAAGAAAGAACCGGCGACGAGAGGAAGGCGACATACGGTTTCGCATTGTGGTTCTTGTGCCCGCTTGTGATATACACATCGTCGGTGCACGGAATGTTCGATTCGATCTATGTGATGTTCATGGTGCTCTCCGCGTATGCGCTGTACAAAGGGCACGACCTTCTGGCGGGAGCCTCTCTGGCGGTAGCGGTCCTGCTGAAGGTGTTCCCGCTGTTCATAATATTCGTGTTGATCGCGTACATAGTGCTGAAACATAAAGGGGATCTCGGGACCATGAGGAGACGCATACTGACCGCAGCGATCGGTGCGGGTGTGATGGCGTTGATAATCTACATACCGCAGATACTCGACGGTACGGTGATGGACTCTCTGGCGTTCTTTACATCGAGGGTGGACGGGGGTCCGGTGTCCGCGGACGATGGGGTTTGGTCGTCACTGGTCTCATTCGGTATGAGACTGGTGATATGGCTGCAGCTGGCTCTCTTCGCCGTCGCGGCACTGCTCGCGTACAGAATGTACAAGAAGGGTGCCGGTGACAAAGACAAGGCGTTCTTCACATGTCTCATGGTCACGGCATCCGTGATATTCATATGGCCCGCGCAACCGTCGTTCCTGATGTTGACGCTGCCGTTCCTGATATGTTTCATAGCGATGTACGATAAACGTTTCATCGTGCCGTTCGCCGTACTTGTGACGGGTGCGACGCTGCACGCGGTGAACAACATGTCCGTGTTCCTGTCACTTGCCGCATATACGGACGTGATGAAGATAAGCACAGTCGTCTCAATGATGGAATGGATGCAACAGCCGCTACTGTTCGGGCTCTCCAAACATTCTGTGGTAATGGTGGTGACGGCCGTCATCGAGGTCATAGGGATAATTCTTATCCTGCTATACTGGAGAAGGCATGAGAAGGAGGCCGGATCGTATGGTTAAGAAGGATGCGGCCCTGGTGATAATGGTATTGATATTTTCAATGATCATCGTAGGTCAGGCACTTTCGTACTTCGCCGTCCCGTACAATTACGGTGCATCGGCAGAGACGACATCGGACGGGGTGATGTATACGGCAACGTCTAACTCATCGGTTTCATACACAGTGCTGGCATATGATAACGCCAAGCCTATCGACACGCTGCACATATACTATGACGCGAGCCACGCGGTATACGGGACATCGCATGCGTCCCAAAAGAGTTTCATATCACAACTGTCCGCGGAACTTGAGATAAGAGGGTTCGTCGGTTCCGTGAAGGTGACGGATGCTGCGGGACTCCTTGAGGTCGTCGATGCCGCATATGAACCTGGTGATGCGATCCTCATAACATCCGGCGTCCTGCCGAAGGGCGTGTACGACGGTGAGACCAACTTCAAGATATTCGATTGGGTCAGGGACGGTGGGTCGCTGTATTGGGCCGGGTACGCCATAGGCGGGAAGTATGCGGACGGAAAGACGCTGATGGATGCGCCAGCGACATACCAATCCGACATATTCGGTGTGCCGGACAGTATCCTGACGGAACAGAGAACGTCGACGGAGCGGTCGGGCGATTTGAGCAAGGCGCTGATGCTGTCACGCACGAACGTGACGTACGGTCTGAACGTGACCGCCGTACCGGACACGCTGTCCGTCGGGTTCGAATACACCGCCGGTAGCGGTGACGTTTATAGCAGCATAGCACTCACTCAGTATGACGACGGGATGATATGTGTCATGGGCGGGATGTCCAGGACATCGATCGCCCAGATAATAGCGTCTGGTATCACGCCGTCGTCAACTCTCATCGGAACGGACGGCGGGTCGCTGGTCCGCGGCGGTGTTGCCGAGAGGACGATACCTCTGTCCGGGGAGACGGACGTCGCGGTGCAGATAAGGATAGGCGACCCTAACGTGGTGTATGCGAGAACCATATTCTTATGAACGCGGCTCAAATCGATAAGAATGAAATAGAAGGTGAAAGTGGCTGAGCCACTGTTTAACTTTTCATGACCGCTGCGAGGAATATTCCGACGGCAGCGGCCACACCGACCAATGCGGCAACGATGTTCACGATCGCGAGGTACATGACGTCCCACCCGGCGACCGCGTCGAACAGCGGTATGCCACTCCATCCCACAAGGAATGCCCAGACAATACCGACGGCCAGGCCGACGATCAAGAGGGCCAATCCGACCCTTCTGCTTTTACCGCTTCCGAAATATGCGGTGAACACGCCCGCCACGAACATGACAGCGGCGAAGGCGAACACCAGGATCGTTAGGAATTCCATCCATTCCATCTTATACCTCCAAATGGTCAGTCAACAGCGCACATGCGCCAGCATTTACCATGGTACCGCAACAGGTTAGATTGTATTTAATGTTTGCCTGTTTTAAAAAATATATACGGATGCATGTGCCCATGCACCCGATGAGTGTTTCATGATGTGCCGTACGAATCCCGAAAGGATATCAGATGCGGTAGAGCCACTTTTCGTACTTCGGGTCCTTCCCGCGTACGACATCCGCGTACTTCTCCGCCAGTTGTTTTCCCACTTTTCCCGGCTTCCCATCGCCTATCAGGCGGTTGTCTATCTTCGTCACCATGGTTATCTCGGCGGCGGTACCGGTCATGAAGACCTCGTCCGCGGTGTACATCTCGATCCTTGTTATCTCGTCCTCGACGACCTCATAACCCAGATCGCCGGCTATCTCCATTATCGAGTTCCTGGTGATGCCCTCGAGTATGCTGTCCGATGTCTTCGAAGTGTATAGTTTGCCGCGCTTGAATATGAACAGGTTCTCACCGCTGCACTCCGCGATGTTCCCCTGTGCGTTGAGCATGACCGCCTCATCGGCCCCGCGGTGCTTCGCCTCCATCTTGGCGAGGCATGACGTGACGTATATGCCGTTCACCTTCGCGCCCGCCGGCGCGGCGAGGTTCCACGGCCTGAACCAGGATGATGTGACCAGCGACGCGCCTTTCTCCTGAGCCTCCTTTCCAAGGTACGAGCCCAGATAGATGGAGGTTATCGTGAACTTGACGGGAACGTTTATCGGGTTGAGACCGACCGCCTCCCCTCCGAGGAAGACGCACGGTTTGACGTAATCCACCTTCTTGTTCATCTTGACGGTGGCGCTTATGGCCTCACATATCTCGTCATGCGTGTACTTGAGGTCGAAGCACATGACCTTGCATGCATCCATAAGCCTCTTCACATGCTCTTTCAGCCTGAATATGGAAAGCCCCTTCGAGGTCTCGTATACCCTGATCCCTTCGAAGACGCCCGTCCCGTAATTCAGTGCGTGAGCAAGGACGTGAACCTTCGCGTCGTCCCAGTTTACAAATTCCCCATCCATCCATATCTTCTCGGTCTTCTCCATCTTTATACCTCTTTCACAGAGCGTTCAGCGCCTTTACATATTTTTCCGGTCTGGTACGCTCTATTATCTCTTCGACCTGCGCGGATCCGCCCACCAGCCCGACGTGTCCGT
>WQZJ01000049.1 GCA_009780795.1 Methanomassiliicoccaceae archaeon | reverse complement strand
GCTTTGGCTGATGCGTTATCCATCACTGTGGGCGGGTTCTCCGGGAGTCCCAGTTCTTTCCTGAGTGCTTTGATCTTGTCGTTGTTGTCCACGGTATGACCCAATTTCACAAGACTCTGAGCTATCTTCTTGTGATTCTCGTGCATCTTTCCGTTGGCGACCGCGATGTTCCTCAGCGCAGTGATGACATCAACGACCTTGACGTTACGAGGGCACCACTCCACACATGTATAGCACGTTGTGCACTGCCACAGATCGTCGTCACTTATCGATTCTTCCTTCAGTCCGAGCTGGGCCACCCTCATGAGGTGTGCCACCCGTAACAAGGTCATGTGATTGGCGGACGGACATTTGAGCGTACATGTGCCGCAGTTGTAGCACTGCTCGGCGCTCGATCCGCCTTTCACAGCTAATTCCTCTATGAATTCTGATGTAAGATTCGTCATGATATCACACCTTTACGGCAGATTCAGTTCTTTGCGCTTCTGGAGTATGATGCCCTCGAGTATATTGGCCGACTCGACAGCATCACCGTTGACGATCACCTGTCCTCCGGTCAGGGACTTCATATCCTCGCAAAGTACTTTCAAGATCAGATCGCTGCCCGTCACGAACGGCGGAACTCCCAGATGCAGGGGGAGTCCCAACGCAAGACCGAACGCACCGTCCGCCAATGCCTGTTCCTCGAGCCACTGCGCCGCCGACAATACCAGCGGAAGCTGCGGCAGGTCCACACCGAGCGCCTCGGCGACCTCGGTCGCGACTATCTCCAAGCGTCCGATGGCAAGACACGGACCGAAGTTCAGCACGGGAGGGATGCCCAGTTTCTTACATACCGCCTTGAGTCCAGGTCCTGCCAGTTCGGCCGCCTCGGGCATCATCAGACCGCAGTTCTCGATACCGCCGGACGAACAGCCCGCTGTCAGGACGATTATGTCCCTTGCGATCAGTTCCTTGGTCATTTCGACCGTCAGCACATCGTGACCCGCGCCGGTAAGGTTGGAACAGCCTACCACTCCGGCGATCCCCTTTATCGTTCCTGCGGCTATCAGGTCGATGAGCGGCTTCCACGTGTCACCTAGGAATGCCTTCAGCGATACCTCGCTCACTCCCGTCAGGGAATTTCCGTTACCGTGATCGGGTAATAGTTTCATCGGCACGACGCCGCGCCTCGCTTTGTATGAGGCTATGATGTCATCGATTATCTCATTCACAACGGACACACGTGTATCAAAGTTGAATTCCTTCAGCACGGCGTTCGCTTTTTTAGCCACTGGGTCAACGCATATCTGTTTTATCTTGAGCTCGTCGCAGATCGCTTCGATCCCAGGGAGCGTGCAGTTGAACTCCGATATGACCGCGTCTATCGCACCGGTCGCGAGAACGGGCTCACTCGTGAAGTTGTTGCCCGCATGCCCGTCAAATATCTTGGTGCAGTGCGCACCGCGGAGCTGCATGTCCTGACCTACGCAGGTGCAACCGATGATCTTGAATCCTTTCGCTCCGGCTGCCTGTGCCTTCTTTACGACGTCGTCATCGGTCAGGCGGTTCTGAAGGTACGCGAACTTCGAGTGCTGGTGTCCCGTGATCATGATGTTTATGTAATCAGTGTCGATCACGCGCAGTCCGACAGGTGCCATGCGTAACTCGGGCTCACCGATGAGCACATCGTTCAGCAGGTTGGTCAGCGTGAGGCCGAAGAGACCTGTCGAGATGCCGAGCCTGAGGCTGTGGAGCAGCATGTGCACCGGATCCGAATTCAGATTCGTGGAACTCTTCACAGTGCCGGAGAACACCTCGGATTTAGCGCCTCCCGGCAGCAGACCGAGCTCCTCCCAGAGTTTGTAGCGGGGCGCGTACGCCATGGCCTTCGTGAGAGTCATCTTCTCGAAATCCGGTTTGTAAAGGTCGTCAAGCACCGCGTCCGCCACTTTGACGGCCTTGTCGTAGTTATCGGTACCTTTTATTCCGAACATATCGCAAAGGCGGTCCAGCGTCTTTATTCCTTTCAGTTCACCCTTGATGAGAGCGGTGCCTTTGAGATTCCTGGCCGTGTTCTCGACGATGTGTATGTAACATCCCGAGCCCGCCGCGACCGCGCGAAGGAAATTGCGCGCCGCGATCACATCGGCGTTCGCACCGCAAACTCCCCTCGGAGAGTCCTGAGTTATGCGGCATGGGCCGTTCGCGCAAAGTTTGCAGCATACGCCGCGCAACCCGAATCCGCATTTCAATTTCTGGGCATCGACCCTGTGGAACGCCGTATCCACGGACAGGTCCGTGATGAAGTTCTCAAGTTTCTTGTCTGCGCTCGAACATATGCCATGATTGTACCATTTTACCATATTATATCCTCATTACTTATACATATTAAGTATTATTTTAATACATCGATGGTTACTTCCGGTAATATAAAGGAAATCTGGTGAAAAACTGTATAATAATTATGATATGATCCTTTATCTCCGAACAATATGTCTTAACGCCGGTAAAGCGATCTGAGGCAGGGATGTGCGAGAAAATGTGTTCGGACCCGACACTGCGACCGGATGTCCTTCGATTCAGCGTGAACGGGATATCAGTTCTCTGAAAAGTTTTTCGTTCCTGACGCAGTAGATGTGGTCGTCGATCACTTTCCGAACGCCTTCTATCGTTCCGTCGCTCAGTTTTTCCGAGTCGCTGCCGTCCGCGCTCATTCTGAACAGAGAACCGTCCGCATCGTAATAGATCCTACCGTCCGCCGTGTCCACATGCCGGATCCGATGAAAATGTTCATGGTTCAGTTCCATCTGCGACCTGTTCATCTTCGTTCTGTCTATCTTCATCCTGTAAAAATTCGTGCCGTCGGAATCCTTAGAATATATCCAACCGTCCGCCACGTGGATCGCGACCTTACCGAAGATGTCGAAGTGTTCCTTATTATCTCCGTCCTCCCAGGACCTGTAAAGATCTTTTGTTTCATTTTTAGTGAAATATATGTGACCTTCTGTTACATTGATGAGTTCCGCCGACGGATCGTCGACAAGTACACACACATAGCTTCCGTCCTCCCACATCCTGCATAATCCCCCGTTAAGTTCTGTATAGTATACCCAACTACCAGATACGGCGATCCTGCCGCGGATGTTACCTTTGCGCAGCAGATGCACATCGCCTCCGTCCCTGTGCGTTCTGTACAATCCGTCATCATGAACGGTGAAGTGGACCCATCCGCCGGAGATCGTTATGTGTTCCCCGATATTACCGCTGTGCAGCAGCTGCGGATCACTCCCGTCGGTGCGCATTTTGAAGAGTCCGTCGTTCTTCATGTAAAATATGTTGTCCTTTTTTATCGCTATATCTCCTTTCACGGGACCGTCGCTGATGCATGTCTCGTCCTCGTGCGGTGACGCGGGCATGGATGTGCTACCGGCATTTCCGTTAATATCCTTATTCCAACGGACCGGGTGATGTTTTCGCGTATGCGTCTTTTTTATGTTCATAAATGTCAAGGTCATTCGTCGATCCCGTCGAGGGTCGTACAGTTCACATGCCGACTGGGTACGACATGTTTATGAGGCCGAAAGGAATGAGGATGCATTGATATGAGCAGGGATCACCTCACTTTTTTCATAACTTCCGCCAAAGTAGTGAGGGCATCCCGTGCCGAAAGGGAACTCAATACTGAAAGATTTGAAACCAGACCTGCGTTCGCGCTGTCCATACTGACCTATACGGGCATGCTCTTCCTGGTCCTGGCGATCATGTGCGCACTGAACGCGCCCGGTGACCTCGCCATCGATCTGTACTTACTGTGTGTGATCTTTGCGACGCTGGGCGCAGTGTCCCTTTCCTTCTGGTTGCTGGAGATGAAGAGTAAGATAGCCGTGGAAGAATCACATCTCACGTATACGCCGTTCCTTCGTCAGGGACGGAACTACAACTTGAGGGACATCAAGGAGATATGGTGCTATGACAACCGCATCCTGATACGCATAAAGGGCAGATTGGCCGGGATCGGCGTTCCGAAGGATAAAAGTGCATATTTCCTGCAGACTGCCAAAAGATTCGGTCTTGTGGTGTATTACCCTTCGACGAGGATATACATCGACAACGCGAACAAATGTCTGAAGATAAATTCCGATCCGTTCAGTATGGGGATGTATGTTGATTTCGAGGACATCAGCGTAACGGTCGGCGGCAGATTCGTCCATCTGTTCTTCGTGAACAAAAAGGGAAAGGAGAGAAAAGCACGGCTGAAGAAGGGAGGGTTATGTGCGGATCATCTCCTCTCGATCTCCGAGACGGCCGGTGCCGATATCTTTTCACGCGACGGATGATCTGCTGTCATGATATGACGCATTGTCTTCGGCAGGGAAACGTTCATCCGAACCCAGATGGGATCAGTAACCGTTCGGGAAATCCTGTAAGAACCTATCGGCGAGCTTCCTCTGCCAGTCGTCGACCGGTTCCAGCTTTCCGAAGAAGAAACGCAGTATCCTCGGCTCCTCTTTCCATTTGAGTCCGCCGACGAGGTGCCTGTTCTCATACAGCCACGTTATCCTGTCGACCGCGTACTTGATCTGGCTCATGGTGAAGACACGTCTCGGCAGTGCCAATCTCAGCAACTCCACGGGAGAGTAGTGTTCGGAACCGTCCGGGTTTCGTTCCTCCGCCATCGTACCGCGCTCCATGCCCCTCACGCCTGATACTATGTACAGCGCGGACGACAGGCTCGCCGACTGGAAGTACTCGCATCCCAGGTGGGACAGGAACTGCTTCGCGTCCAAATGGCATCCCAGCCCGCCGGCGGGCGTCACTACCGGTACGCCTGCCTTCCTGAGCTCGCTGACCATGTATTTAATGAACTGAGGACCTTGTGATATCACATCGAAATCCAGTACGTCCCTGACGCCGACCGCGATCGCTTCCATCTCCTTATCGCTCATGCCACCATATGTGAGGAATCCTTCGAACAGAGGCACGATCTCCCTGAGTGCTTCGAACAGCTTTTCGTCGCTCATGCACATACCTCCGCCCTTGGCGCATCCGAATTTACGAGCGGAGAAATAGATGAGGTCGACGTGGGCCGCCGCCTCATTGCATATCTCGAGAATGGTCATATCCTTACAGCTTTCCTCGCGCGTCTTCATGAAGTACAGGTTATCCTGCATCAGACTCGTGTCGAGGACAAGCGGAACCCCGTGGCTCTTGCACACGGCCTTGACGTCCTTGATGTTCTGCAGCGATATCGGCTGACCGCCTATCAGGTTGGTTCCCGCCTCGAGTCTCACGAATGGTATCCTATCGCCGTACTGTTCGAACGCCTCGTGCAGCTTGTCGATGTCGATGTTACCTTTGAAGAGACAGTCCGATTCTATCTTGTATGCCTCATCGATCGGTATCTCAAGAATGTCACCGCCCTGCAGGCGGATGTGTGCCTTCGTAGTGGTGAAGTGATAATTCATAGGAACAATGCTGCCGGGCTTCACAAGGACCCTTGATATGAGGTGTTCGCACGCCCTGCCCTGGTGAGCCGGTAAGAAATACTTTTTGTTGAAAACTTTCTTGAGTTCTGCTTCGAGTCTATAGAAACTCTCGCTGCCGGCATAACAGTCATCGGCGGTAAGCATTGCGGACTGCTGAAGATTACTCATCGCATTGACACCGCTGTCGGTAAGCATGTCGAGGAATACATCACGGTTTCTCAGCAGAAAGGTGTTGTTTCCTGCTTCATCTATCGCCTGCAGCCTGTGTTCCACCGGTTTCAGATCGATCCTTTGTACTATCTTGACCTTATGCATTTCAAGCGGCAATTCCTCGCCATTCCGCATTTTTATCCTGTCCAAATCACCATTCTCCTGTTCCTAAGGATACCTTGTTAAAAGGGACCGATGCTGTTCGAGATGATAAAAGATTCTGAGGAATTTCACACATCTCTGAGAAGATACTTACTTAAAAGAAACGTGAACATCGGAAACAGCTATGATGTCGCCTGATCATTACCTCTGTTCACTTTTTAACGGACATCGAAGGTTTCATTCAAAAACTGAATCAGAACGAATGGCGGTCCTTTCCTGTTCTCACCTCTTTACCGATCGCTCTCTCCTCTTTGTGCGATGTATGCGTCGATGTGTCTTTGCGACGCCTCCTTAAGGTACGCGAACGGGTCCCTGAACCTGAATCGAGTGGACTTCGTTTTCCCGCCTTTTTCCAAAACGCCCATCTCTACCAATTCATTCAGTTTGTGTGATATCCTCTGATCGCCGAGTGATACCCATGAGGATGCATCGGATATTGAGAACCACGATGTCCTTTTGGAGCGAATGGCAAGCGTTTTGGACGCCTCATCCAGATCGTTGAGGATATTCTTTTTTCCGAACTCCTCCACGGCCTTTTTGTAAGCCATGTGCAGGGACTCCGAGATGTACATAACCAAGGGCCTGTAATCCTGTGTTTGATCCGTATATCCCAACAGACCGTAGTACGTCTTCAGGGAACCGAGTATTTTTTCCTCGAATCTGCATAGTTTGGAATTCTTCAAGCCGAGTTCCTGCAAGAGTATCTGAAAAAGGGTTCTTCCCGTCCTTCCGTTGCCGTCCGTAAAAGGATGTATGCTTTCGAACTCGTGGAAGAACAATGTCGCGGTAACGAGAGGGTCATACGGAGACTCCTCCAGCCAGGCTATCAGAGAATTCAATTCGTCGTCTATGTGTTTCGCGGGACATGGCACCATATACTCGAAACCGCCCTCGTCCTTTATCACCGACTCATGTGTTCGGATCATTCCGGGTGAGCCTGCTATGCCGGTCCTTTCCGTAAGCGTCCTGTGTGTATTCTTCACGGTATCGATGCACCACGGCATTTTAAAACGATCCGCGGCGATGTGCGAGTACAGGTGATTCAATATCTCCTGTGTCGGACCGTCCCTTCTCTCCTTGTTCTCCTCGCCATCAAAGAATGATGTGGAAATTCTCCTCACGTCCTCTTGCGACAACGGATTCCCTTCAATGGATGTCGACCAATGTATATTCGAGGAACATACATCCTTGACAAAGTCCAGGTAGTCTCCTGTTGTAAGGATCATCTCATCCAGTTTGTAATCCATCTTCAGTATATCGTTGAATCTTTCCCTGTAGTCAGAGCCGAGCTTGATCGTCGGACCGAAAGGGACTTTTCTTTTATGTTTGACCGGATATCCGGACGGCGCGTAGACAGAATACTTATCGGTGTCACGTCCCGTGCGGTCCGTGGGCTCGATACGCTGTTCGTCTGTGTTACCGTGATTACCGTAATCCATTGTATCAATCAACGGGAATAATATAAGTGTTATTTAAATTATGACCAATTACAGTAATTTATTACGGTAATCTTCTAATGTAATTGATTGATTGGCCTGTATTCTTGAACGATCGTGGCAGAAAAGCACTGAATTTAGATGTTGATGATGATAGTCCTTTCAACCGTATGACGAACATTTGACCTAAAAATATGAAAATCTCATTTTTATATGAGATTACTTTCATACCCAGCCTTAACAGCGATGTATATTTATATGCACAATGTCGTTTCTCGAATTAGGACAAGCTGAAATGCGGTACCGTACGTATTTCTCACCACGGGCCGTCTCTGACCCGGCAGCGGGTCCGGTCATCAATGGTGAATTGCCCTAGACGGCAGAGGCGAGAATACCATGACAGAAAATAGTTCTGAAAATAAAGATACTATGAGCGGGAGACATCACTCCCGGCTCAAGACATCCTCTTATCTGAAGAGGAAGGTCCCTGCCGTCCTTACGGCGATGGCCTTGCTGATGGCGGTCTTTGTTGGGCTGATGCCCTCCGCCTCTGACGATTCGAGTGATGATGTGCTAGGTGCGGGCGATGCATGGGATGGGACATGGGTCACCTGGACAGAGGGATCGGGGACGTCGGCGAGTCCATATCTCATTGAGAATGAACAACATCTTGCATACCTTGCACAACAAGTAGATTCAGGTATCTATTACACCGGCGATTACTTCAAACTGGAACGTGACATGTATCTGAATGAAGACAGCGCTTCCTACATGGACTGGGGCACCACAGCACCTGCCAACATATGGAGACCGATCGGTGACAACAGTACCTCTCATAAGTTTGAAGGTCATTTCGACGGCGCAGGACATGTGGTCTACGGGATGTACATCCCTTCCGGTAACTACAGAGGCCTTTTCGGACACATTAACGACGGCAGTGTGTCTAATTTAGGTATCGAAGAGAGTTACGTCAGAGGCGGCGATCACATCGGCGGCATCGCCGGATACGTCCATGGCAACAGCGTCATTGATAACTGCTACAACGCCGGCAGTATAGGCGGCACTGAGCGTGTCGGCGGCATCGCCGGACAAGCCTTTAACGGTAGCATAATATCCAATTGTTACAACATCGGCGATATCAACGGCGTCGGTGCCAACAACAGCATCGGCGGCATCGCCGGATTGGTGAATGTGAATAGTCTCGTGGTCAACTGTTATAACACGGGCGACATCAAAGGGATCCGCATCGGCGGTATCGTAGGGAATCTCAACAACTCTATCGTTGCCAACAGTTACAACACCGGACATGTGGACGGGACGAACGCTGGCGGC
>WQZJ01000048.1 GCA_009780795.1 Methanomassiliicoccaceae archaeon | reverse complement strand
GTCCTCACGATCTCGTTGGCACCGTCGAACTCCTCGTGTATGTGACCGAAGACCCCGCTGTCCGCTACGAGTGGGATCGAACCCTCCGTTCCGGGTTTGGCGAGGATAGCGGCGATCAGAGTGTCGTTCAGCGGAACACCGGCCGGGAGGTTCCCTGCGATGTACAGGTCAGCCAGGTCGGCGACGCCCCATGTGTCGCCGGCGTACAGCGTCGTTACAACGCCGTCGACCTCAACGAACATCGTTCCGCTGATCACTGTTATGTACTGAATTATTCCGTCATCGAAGAGGAAGTCGAACACCGCGCCTCCGATGTCCGCGGAGACCGTGGCACCGGCGGCAGCGAACGATGAGTCATCTTCCAGCGTCGCTCCGTCCAACATGAGCGTACCGATGATCATCAGGTCCGCATGACCGTTCTCGAATATCATGACCGGATACGGCCCAAGGACCGCCGTGGTCATCGTGATGCTCGATCCGGGGCCGAATATGATCGTGTACGCGCTGTACAGTCCCGGAATACCCGGATCGCTGAGGATCGCGATGCCGCTTATCACTCTTATGATCTCGGAGCCGTCATATGTCTCAGCGACAGCGCCATACAGAACGTGGAATCCGTCAGTACCGGCTGCCGCAGGTCTCTCGATGAGCTTCTCCTGCAGAAGCAGAACAAGTTCCGTCAGATCCATACCGGCATCGAACAGAAGGTCCGCGGTGCTCCACGTCATTCCGGGGCCGAATGTCTCGCTGTACGCATCCTTCTCTATCAGTATGCTACCGCTTATGACGGTGACGGATATCAGACCGTTGGCGTAGATGAAGTCGAACTCAGCGTCGCCGACAGCAGTGAACGTCACGCCGTCGATGGTGAACGAAGAGTCATCCTCCAGGAAGGACCCGTTCAGTATGAGTGTCCCGATCAATATCAGATCCGCGTGACCTCCCTCGAACACTACTACCGGGTACGGACCCAGTACCGTCGTCGTCATGGTTATGCTCGAGCCCGGACCGAATATTATGGTGTATGCGTCATACAATCCCGGAATGCCCGGATCGCTGAGGATCGCGATGCCGCTTATGACCCTTACGATCTCGGAACCGTCGAATGTTTCCTTCACGGCGCCGTACAGGACATGGAATCCGTCGGTACCGGCCGCCGCGAGTCTCTCTACCAGATTGTCCTTCAGCAGCTCGAGGAGTTCCGCTGCGTCCATGCCTGCATCGAACAGAAGGTCCGCGGTGCTCCATGTGCTAACTGCGTCGAACAACTCGTCGTACGTGTCCTTCACTATCGACAAGGTGCCGACGAGTACCGTCACGGACATCAGACCGTCAGCGTATATCAGATCGAACTCGACATCACCGACAGCTGTGAACGTCACACCGTCGATGGTGAACGATGTGTCATCCTCCATCGATGAGCCGTTCAGTACAAGCGTACCGATTATGATCAGATCCGCATGACCGCCCTCGAACGCAACCACCGGGTACGGTCCGAGGACCGTCGTCGTCATGGTTATGCTGGAACCGGGGCCGAATATTATCGTATAGGGCTCGTAAAGCCCCACGATACCGGGATCGCTGATCACTGCGATACCGCTTATCACTCTTACGATCTCGGAGCCGTCGAATGTCTCTGCCACTGCGCCGTACAGGACGTGCGGTCCGTCGGTACCATCTGCGACAGGTCTCGTGAAGAGGACCTCCTTGAGCAGTTCAAGAAGCTCCGTCGGGTCCATGCCTGCATCGAACAGAAGGTCTGCGGTGCTCCATGTGCTCACTGCGTCGAACAACTCGTCGTACGTGTCCTTCACTATTGACATTGAGCCTACCAATACTGTAACGGACATCAGACCGTCAGCGTATATCAGGTCGAACTCAACGTCACCGACTGCGGTGAACGTCACGCCGTCGAGGGTGAACGAGAATCCGTTCTCCATCGACGAGCCGTTCAACACGAGCGTGCCGATTATTATCAGATCGGCGCTGTCACCTTCGAACGCGACGACCGGGTACGGTCCGAGGACCGTGGCGGTCATGGTTACATACGAACCGGGGCCGAATATGATCGTGTACGGTTCATAAAGTCCCGGTATGCCCGGGTCTACGAGCATCGCGACACCGCCTATCTTCCTCACTATCTCGGAGCCATCGAATGTCTCAACGACCGCACCGTACAGGACGTGCAGTCCGTCGGTACCGTCGGCCACGGGCCTCGTGAAGAGAACTTCCTTCAGCAGCTCGAGGAGTTCCGCCGGATCCATGTTCGGGTCGAACAGCAGGTCTGCGGTGCTCCACGTCATTCCGGCGGCGAACTGTTCGTCGTACGTGTCCTTCACAACGGACATCATTCCGCTTATCACCGTGACGGACATTATGCCGTCGACGTAGATGAAGTCGAACTCAACGTCACCGACCGCGGTGAACGTTATATCGTCGATCTCGATCGAACAGCCGTTCTCAAGGAAGGAACCTTCCATCACCAGCGTGCCGATTATACTCACTTTCGAATCGCCGTCGAAGAACGCGACCGCCGGCGGGAATCCTCCCGGCGTGGTCATCGTTACGTACGACGACGGCCAGAACACCAGCGTGTACGCAGGTATATCCGCTCCGTCGCCTGGTTCATAGAGCACAGCGATGCCGTTTATCTGTCTCTCAAGCTCCCCGCCGGCGTTCACGAACTCATCCAGCGCACCGTATATCTTGTGGCTGCCGGATATGAGTGCCGCGGCGCTCGGGCGGTCGCGTATGAGGCTCAGGATGTCCGCGATGTCCATCTCTCCGTCGAAGAACGGAGTGAGCATGTTCCACTCGTCACCGATGTCGGTGAGCTCCGTCCCATAGACGCCTATCTCGATGAGCAGCGCGCCATCGTCATTCGTAAGGACGACGTCCATTATCATGCTGTACTCGTAGAGGAGGTCGAACTCCGCGTCACCGCCAACTGCGGTGAACGTGACGCCATCCATCGTGAACGATGAACCCTCTCTCAGTATCGTCTCCGCAACGAACGTGCCGTCCAATATCATGTCCGCCTGTCCGTCGAAGGTGACCTCGCCTGAGTCGGCGATCGTTATCACCATCTCAGAACCGAAACCGAAGATCATGGTGTACTGGTCCTCGACAATGACCGCGACACCGTACACGTCCCTGACGAGCCCGTCGGTGCTGTCATACGTCTCGGTGACGAATCCGTATATCTCATGCGTACCGGGTACCGCCTTGATCCTCTCCAGTCCCGAGCCACTGAGCGCTGTCACAAGACCGTCGATGTCACCGGCCGCGAGATAGTCCCTGACAAGGCAGCAGACGCATTCGCATCCGACGTCGCAGCCGTCGCATATCTCATTCTCGATGCATCCGGCGCATTCGCATCCACAGACGAAGTTGACCGTCACGGTCAGCACCAGGTCCCCGGTGATCGTTATCTCATAGCTTCCGTCCGCAATCGGGGTCAGGGTGCCTGTTGTTCCGTCCATCTCATATGATACGCCAGAATGGACCGCGAATCCCTGCTTGGGTTCGATCAGGAACGCGAACATATCCCCGGTCTTCACATATCCGTATATCGGGACAGCCGTGAATCCGTTCATATTGCTGAACGTCACCGCATTGAGCGGATCGGCGGACACTGTGATCACCTGATCACGTCCGACACTGCTTACTGTGAACGAGAACTCCCTATCACCTGTTTGGGTGCCGCTTAATAATCTGTCGTTGGCCTTCACGACCAGCGTTTCCGGGTTATACGGTTCGGTGACCGTCAGCGTGAATGTTATGGTCCCTCCAGCAGGGACGGTGTACATCATTTCGTCCACCGTGTACTCGGGCCCCTCCAGGAACGTGACGTTGTATTCGTCGTCCGCGAGGAAATACCAGTACGCAGCGCCGGCCACGGCCAATGTGACCGCCACGAGCACTGCGGCAAATTTCAATTTCATTTTGATCATCTTCTCCTGTTACGATGTTTTACCCGCCAATGGTATCGGCGCCGGGAGACGCCATATCACTTCCTTTCCGATAACGGATGTCGAGTTTTGCCATATAACTGCGTACGAGTTATTTAATTGAAAAGTATATTTTTTATATCTTAATCTGGAGACGGTGATGCGGGCCTCGCATGGCATCGAAAATTAAAATGTGAAAGGGAGGGGGAAACCCCCCTGTTTATTCGAACGTTCCTGGTTTCAGTGACGTCACGACTTCCTGGCGCTGATGGACAGCGCAGCGAAGACCCCGATCACACCGATGACCGCCAGCGCCACTATGAGGTAGGCGTAGGAGTATCCGTCGATGTGCTCGTATTCACCGGTGATCACGAGCTCGAAACCGCTCTCGGTCAGACCGGCCCTGTCCAGCACGATAACGATCATCGCACCGGGCTCGGGCGCAGGTACCTCTAACGGGATGCAGTGCAGGCACTCACAATTCGTGTCGCACTCGGAGCCGTCGCAATCGTCTGCCAGTGCACAATCAGCGCACAGACAGCCGCAGTTCGGATAGTCCGGTACGGGGACGTCGGGCCAGCCCACGCTGACCCAGCAGAAGTTATACTTCCCGTCCGAGATGGACATCAGCATGAGAGTGCTTCCGAACGGAACCAATATCACCTGGTCGCCCGATATCTCGGTCCATACGCCGATTATCGCGGATCCGTTGTACACAGCGCCATCCTCGAGCGGGCTGATCCAGTACTTGAACACGGGTGCGTCCTTGTATCCGGATGTCACTATGGACACACTGACGTCAAGTACCTCCCATGCCGCCACGAACGTCTTGTCATCGAGGTCCAGAACGACGACCGCGAAGTCCGCGACGATCGCTCTCGTCAGGTCGTCCTTCTCGTACCACTGGATGAAGCCGAATCCGTTCGCCACAACTCCCGCAGGGAGCACTATGGGTGACGCATCCTCGACCGTGTACGACACGGGCCAGTCGGACGTGTCCACATCGGCGGGCACGTTCTCGTAGTTGATCTCATACTCGATGATCGTCCACATCGCGTAGAGCGTCAGGTCATCGAGGTTCGTCCCTCCTGCGAGGAAACCGTCCCCGGCCGGGTCAAGCAGGTCATCATCGAAGAACCAGCCGCCGAACACGTATCCGAATCTCTCCGGTATGCCGAAGGCGACATCGTCCTCTACCGTGAACTCATCGGGCAGGTTGTCGAAGATCGCCTGGCTTGCCGATCCGGCGTCCACGAGGAGATCGTACTCTATCTCAAATACGATCATATCCCACTTCGCGTAGAACACCAGGTCCTCGAAGTAGTCACCGGCGAAGAAGTCCTGTACGGCCGAGCCTGAGAAGTCGTCTTCGAAGAACCATCCGACGAATGTATATCCGTATCTCTCAGGTATCCCGAGCACGATGTCATCCTCTATGGTGTACTCATCAGGCAGGTCGTCAAAGTCCACCGGGCTTGCCGCGGTGTCGAAGACCTCATAGGTTATGGTATAAGTGATCACTTCCCATTCCGCATAGACCGTCAAGTTACCGAACATTCCGGGCGTGATGCCGGTGATCGGATCGCTATAGACGTCTGAGACGAAGCTAGTGTACCAACCCAAGAAGGTGTATCCGTCCCTTGTCGGTATCCCTAAGAGGAAGTTGTCCTCGATCGTGTATTCGTCAGGCAGGTTGTCGAAGACCGCCTGGCTTACCGATCCGCCGTCGAGGAGATCGTAATCCAGGGTGTACACATCAAGGTTCCACTTCGCGAAGACCATCACGTTACCCGTTGTGCCCAAGGTTATCCCGGTGGTCGAGACTGTGCGACCTTCGTCATTGAACCATCCATCGAATATGTATCCGCTCCATGTCAGTGTCGTCGCAAAGGTGACGGCTTCCTCTATGGTGTACGTGGTCTTAGTGGGAGTGGTCGCACCGCCGACGCCAACATATGTTATGGTGTACTCCACTGGTGCGAAGTCACCGATGACCACATCGATGTCGCCGGCAACTGTCAGTGTCAGGGAACCGCCAACAGCGGTTACACCCGAGTCCCAATCGAACTTATACCCTTCGAACGGTATCGGCGTTATCGTAACGTCCTCACCGATCGCAACGAACATCACTCCGTCTGTGGCGACATACTGTGCGCCGTCCACCTCATAGATCACTATGCCGTTGCTACCGACCGAGAAGGTCACCATGTAGGCCGGTCCGGATACGAAGAACTTCACATCCGAGTTGAGCAGTATCTCAGGGTCACGGTCTTTGACAGTGAACTCTCCTGCGTACGCTCCGCCGTCTATTGTGTCAAGATCGCCCATGACCTCCAGGTCCAATCCTAACGGAAGTATCGCCGTGTCTATCGCAACAGGGTGTGTTGCGTTGCCGCCGAATGCCGCCGGACCTATGCTCTTAAGGGAGCTGAGATTCACGGACTTCAGGCTCTCGCAACCGTAGAACGCGATGGCTCCTAGGTCCTTGATCATTCTCAGGTCTATGTTCTCCAGAGCAATGCAGTAGAAGAACGCCCCGGTACCAAGCTCCGTGATGTTGGGGCTAAGGTACACATCCTTCAGTTCCAGGCATCCCCAGAACGCCTCGGCCGGGATGCTTGTCAGCAGTGTATTGCTGAGGTCGATCTCCTCTATGGCAGTGTCCCTGAACGCTCTGAATCCGATCTCTTCAAGGTTCACGCATCCGGACAGGTCAATGACCGCGAGGTTCACGCATGCGTGGAACGCCTGGTCGCCTATCAATTCTATGTCCTCAGGTGCCTCAAAGGTTACCGACTCCAAGAAGTGATTGTTGATGAATGCATCATCTCCAACCCCTATGACAGGATATTCGATCGCAGGAGATGAATCATCCTCTACGATTCCGGGTATTATCAGGTCTTCATTTACCAACGAGACATACCCTATGACCATCACCCCGTCATCTGCCCCATTTACTTTGTACAAAAGCTCATTGCCGTCAACGCCCACGAATGAAAATTCGTGACCGGGGCCGGAACCGAGCGCGGCATCGTTGCCATCATCCGCCGGAGCGGAGGAGAGGACGAACGCGGCCACGGCCGTTATCATGAATACGGCCGCAAATAGCGAGAGTGTCGTCTTACGCCAACTAGCTCTTTTCGCAGCCGTGTCTCCTTTCTCTTTCCTCATTTGAAGTAAACCTCCATTTATTATCGGCGGGAGCCGTCCTCGCGGGAGAGGGCGCGCTCCTACGTGTACGATAACAAGATAGGACTATATAACCTGCAACGGAAAGAAGGTCGCGCACGCGTCCTAAATAGGATAGCGCCGCTGCTCGCCTCCGCACGTGCGGGCGAGTTGTCATGTTGTGGCGTGACCGGCTGTTCCGCGAGGTACGTTCCGCCTCAATCGATAAATATCTCGTATACGATGCGCTTCGCCTCGTCCATTCCATATAAAATGTATACGGCACCGAGCACCGCCTCGAATGCGTCCGCACGCATACAATCCTCGATCATGTTCCTGCCGGTGCGCTTATCCTTGTGACCTTCGCCCACGAGTATCACATCATCCATCCGCATAGCATCCCTGACGCGTGCAGCTATGTTATCGTTGCAGACGATATTTTTTTTCATGTCGGTCATCGCACCTTCGCTTAGGTCCGTGTCGGAAAATATGTGCTCGCATACGATCAGTTCCATTACCGCATCGCCGAGGAACTCCAGTCTCTCGTACGATCCGGAACTTCCGCCGCGTGACGTCTCCTCGTTGGCGTAGCTGTCATGCGTCAGCGCCGTATCGAACAACTCTATCTCGCGATCGGTCACATTCCATCTGCCGAACGGCGGTGACGCCAGGAACTCCCTTATCTTCTTCTCCCTGTCGCGGTGCGTCATGTCCACCATACCGTGCGTATACGATTTAACGGTCACCGTCGTGATGCCGTGGGAAAATGGACGGCGGAGGGGAGGCTTGCTCCGCCGTCACTGAGTTTGGCCGTTTACTCGATTATGTCTATCACGGTCTTGTGCTTCCCCACGTTCAGTTCAAGCGGAAGGCCTTCCGGTACCTTCTCGCCGTCCTTCAGTACCTCTTTCACGCTCTGTCCGCTCATGACCGCCGATATCATCACGACATCGGAACC
This sequence comes from Methanomassiliicoccaceae archaeon, assembly GCA_009780795.1. GTDB lineage: Archaea > Thermoplasmatota > Thermoplasmata > Methanomassiliicoccales > Methanomethylophilaceae > Methanomicula. Next base: position 550 of record WQZJ01000048.1, on the reverse strand, counting down.
TTTCAGCACCGAGACGGAATATCTTCCGTTGCGGTCCGTGACCAGTTCCTTCGTCTTGCCGCGGACCGTGAAACTTACCTTCACGCCCGCGACGCCCTTGCCCTTATACACGACGATACCGGTTATGAACGTGTATCTCCCCAGCATGATGATAATGAACGTCAGGTGCGCCGCTATGAGCAGGACGACCCACCATAATCCGATATCGGACTCGGTCGCGTGATGGAACTCGACGGACACCTCCATAGGCTCCGATAACGTCACCAGCTGGATCTGCAGTTTCTCGCTCTCCGTCTCGATGTCCCTGGTTATGATCCCCATGTATGTCCATGATGCCGTGCTGCCCTCGATGTCAGGTGTCGCCCTTATCTGAAGTACGGTACCCTCGAGCAGGACGAGCGTGTCATCCAATACGTTCCATGCACCATCGCCGTTCAGCATGTATTCGAACAGACCTCCGTCATCGGATGTTACGAACAGGTCCACGGTGAAGTAATTCAGCGTCACGGTGTTCGCGGCGTTGTTCAGCGTGATCGTCCTTCCGGTGTCC
>WQZJ01000047.1 GCA_009780795.1 Methanomassiliicoccaceae archaeon | reverse complement strand
CTTCATATGGCCGTCGTACGAGATATACGGCGGCGTCGCCGGGATGTTCGACTACGGTCCGCTCGGATGCGTGATGAAGGAGAACATCCTCAGCGTCTGGCGGTCCATATACAAGAACAGGGAAGGATTCATAGAGATAGATTCGGAGACGGTGAACCCGGTACCGGTGTTCAAGGCATCCGGTCACGTCGATGAGTTCTCCGATCTCATAACATACTGTTCGGAATGCAAGGAACCGTTCAGGGCCGACCATTTGGCTAAGGGATTGCATGATAACCCGGACGTCCTGGATGCGAAGGACCTTGACGCGCTTCTGAAGAAGAACGATGTTCGATGTCCCGAGTGCGGCAGTGCGCTGGGAGGGGTGGAAGAATTCAACCTTATGTTCAAGACCACCATCGGACCGGGTTCGTCGAGGGTCGGTTACCTGAGACCGGAGACCGCACAGGGCATATTCGTGAATTATCTCAACTTATACAGATACAACCGCGACAAGCTCCCGCTCGGCGTCATACAGACGGGGCGGGGCTACAGGAACGAGATAGCACCGAGGCAGGGGATGATCAGAATGAGAGAATTCAATATGATGGAAGTGGAACTCTTCGTGGACCCCGCCGACAAGGATTGGGTGCGGTTCCCTGATGTTCAGAACGAGAAGCTGACGCTGATCCCTCAGGACGGTAACGAGATAACCGTCACCGTCGGGGAGTCCGTTGAGCGCGGTATCATAGCGAACAGGGTGCTTGCTTACTTCGTATACACGACACAGCAGTTCCTGACCGCGCTGGGCCTCGACCCGTCGAGACTCAGGTTCAGGCAGCACCTGTCGGACGAGATGGCGCATTACGCTGCCGACTGCTGGGACGCGGAGGCGCTGCTGTCATACGGGTGGACCGAGATAACCGGGATAGCGGACAGAGGATGCTGGGACCTTTCCAGGCATGCCGAGTTCTCCGGGACGGACATGACCCATTTCAAGAGGTTCGACGAGCCGGTGGAAATGGAGATGGACGTGATCAAGGCGAACCACAAGAACCTCGGACCGATGTTCAAAGGCAAAGCCAAAGACATCGCGGCCGCCATGGAATCGAAGCGTCCCGAGGACGTTAAGGACGGTGCGTTGACGATAAACGTCGGCGATGAGACGATGACCGTCAACAAGGAATTATTTGACGTTGTCCGTGTGAATGAGAAGGTATCCGGCGAGCGTGTTATTCCGCATGTCATAGAACCGTCGCACGGACTCGACAGGATATTCTATTCGATACTGGAACATTCATACTCGTACGACGATAAGGATGAGTATGTAACTCTGAGTTTGAGACCTAACGTCGCCCCGATAAAGGCGGGCGTATTCCCGCTGATGGATAAGGACGGACTGGATGTCCTCGCCGCACAAATATATGAGAAACTGCGCAGCATCGGCATAGAGGCGTACCACGACACATCCGGCGCCATCGGGAGACGGTACGCAAGGATGGATGAGGTTGGGACGCCGTGGTGCATCACCGTGGACTACGAATCGGTGGAAGAAGGCAGCGGGAAGGGAACGGTCACCATAAGGGACCGCGATACCCGCGAACAGAGGCGTGTCAAGGCGGATGATGTTTGCTCAGTGATAACGGAACTGCTTGCGGGAAGGAAATTCAGCACTCTCTGAGATGACCGTTTCGCCCGGCTTTATATTTCTTTCGTAAAACGTTTCATAATTCCGGCAGTATCTGCCCTCATACGGCAGACCATCGGACCGGTGACCTTCGGGACGTCAGCGAAACCGTCGGAACGGACATAGTGTTATATGCAACGTTCCGCGATTTAACAACGGTGACAAATTGGGAGTAAAGGATCTGCAGGACCCGAAGAAACTCTCTATGCTGCGATCACAGATCGACGGCAAAGGGATCGCCAAGACGATGAACACCGAATTCAAGACCGTCGGACCGGAGAATCGGGTCGTCGATGCGCTCCATATCATGAAGGAGACGGGCGCACAGGACATACCGGTGGTCGAAGGTAACGAGTACATAGGGTCGGTCGGTTACGGTACCCTTCTGAAAAAGAAGAGCGTGCTGCTCGACAGTAAGATAAGAACGGTCATGACCGGCGCCCCGTCGGTGGACAAGACGGCGAACATCACGGATGTCGCCGAGCTGATGATAAAGAACAACTCCAGACAGATACCCGTCGTGGACAAGAACAAGAGGGTGAAGGGAGTGGTGTCCAGAGCGGCGCTTATCGATATAGCCGCGGACATAAAGGCGTTCCGCGAGATCAAGGTGTGGGAGATCATGTCCACTTCCGTCGAGACGGTGAAGGAGAACGATGTCCTGGAAACAGCGCTCGACGTGATGAGGGGATTGGACATAAGGACGGTTCCCGTGATAGACGATAAAGGATCGGTCGTTGGAATAGTCGGGATGAAGGAGATAATCGACCACAACTGGAGGAAGAAGGACCGACAGACGGTCGGCGACCTCTCCGGGAAGAGCGTCTCACCATCCGTACTTGTTGAATCGTTCTGCGCCACCGCACCCAAGACGATACTGTGGGACGACACCGTCGGGAAAGCGGCGGAGATAATGCTTGAGTCGTGCATATCCACACTTCCGGTGGTCGAGGACGGTAAACTCGTCGGGATACTGACGCAGTACGACATCATCGAGATGATGGTCGCCTGCAAGGAAAGAGAGATGATGTTCGTCCAGATAAGCGGACTGGATGATGACGACAAATACTACTCGGGCGCGATAGACGAGACGATCGGATACGAGATGGGAAAGGCCGCCAAGGTCAAGAGACCGCAGTCCCTGACCATTCACATAACTAAATACAACGCCCAGGGCGCCAAGAACAAATACAGCATGAACGCACGTCTGATAATGGACGGCGGTATGATAGCGGCGAAAGAGGTGGGGTGGGACCTTATGAAGACGATCGAGGACCTTTTGAAAAAGCTCGTTACAATGGTCATGGACCTGAAGAAGACGGAGATGGACCAAAAGAAGAAGATCAAGTGACGCGATCGTCTAAACCATTTCACCAGCAACCTTTTTATTATTTTCCTATATTAGTGGGCTGAAATGTCACAATACGAGTCCGCTTCCATAGAGAGGCGCTGGCAGAAGATGTGGAAGGACGGATCGATATATCACTTCGATAAGGATTCGGACGCTCCGATCTTCAGCATCGACAACCCTCCGAGGTATGCATCGGGTTCCCTTCATCTGGGACACGCCACCGGATATTCAATGATAGACTTCGTCGCCAGGTACAGGCGTATGAACGGATACAATGTGTTCTTTCCGTTATGCTTCGATGTCAACGGGACGCCCGTTGAGGTGAAGGTGGAGAAGAAGCACAATATAACCAAACTGGACCTTCCCAGGAACGAGTACAGGAAGCTGTGCTCCGAGTACGCCGACAGCTTCATTGACGAAATGAAACATCACTTCGAGATACTCGGGGAGAGTATGGATCCGAGCATATACTATCAGACGGACGCCCCCTACTACAGACGGATAACTCAGATATCGTTCGTGAAGCTGTTCAATAAGGGACTTGTGTACAAGGGCAACTTCCCGGTGAACTGGTGTCCGAGATGCATGACCGCCCTCGCGGATGCGGAGGTCGAGTACGATAAGAATGTCACAAAACTGAATTACATCAAGTTCATGGTGGACGGTACCGATGATCACATATCCGTCGCAACGACGAGACCTGAGCTTCTGTGCACATGTAAGGTCGTTGCGGTGCATCCCGACGACAAGGAGAAACGTCATCTCGTGGGAAAGGACCTTGTGACGCCGCTCTACGGAAGAAAGGTGAAAGTTATCGCGGACCCCAAGGTAGACCCGGCATTCGGAACGGGTAACGTGATGATATGCACGATCGGCGACAAGGACGACCTTGAATGGGTGATGAAATACAAACTGGAGATGGAGAAGGGTATCGACGAATTCGGCAAGATGACCGCCCTCGCCGGAAAGTATGAGGGGATGACGGTAAAAGAGGCAAGGGAGGCCGCAATTGCCGATCTCAGGGAGAGCGGACTTCTCGTGAGGCAGGAGGACAGTCCTCAGAACGTCTCCGCGTGCTGGAGATGTCACGCACCGGTGGAGTTCCTCCAGGTGCCGCAGTGGTTCCTTAAGACGCTTGATTTCAAGAAGCAGGTCCTGGCGCGTGCGGAGGAGATGAACTGGTACCCGGAGTTCATGAAGATAAGGTTACAGGATTGGGTTAACTCGCTGGAATGGGATTGGGTGCTCAGCAGACAGCGCATATTCGCCACACCGGTCCCGGTGTGGGAGTGCGAGGACTGCGGACACGCTGTGGCGGCGACGGAGGAGATGTGTTATGTCGATCCTACCGAGGACTCACCGCCCATATCGAAATGCGAATGCGGCGGAAAGCTCATCGGATGTACGGACGTCTTCGACACATGGATGGATTCATCCGGTTCGCCGTTGTACAACACGTTCTGGGAACGTGACAGCGAGATGTTCAAAAGAATGTTTCCCATGTCGATGAGACCGCAGTCCCACGACATAATAAGGACGTGGGCGTTCTACACGATACTCAGGTCGGAACAGATCGCATCATCGATACCGTGGAAGGATGTGATGATACATGGTTTCATCATGGCCCCGGACGGTACGCCGATGCACTCGTCCGTCGGGAACGTCATCGACCCCATACCGATAATCAACGAATACGGCGCGGATGCGCTCAGGTACTACGCATGCAACTGCTCCATGGGCATAGACCATGCGTTCAGAGAGAAGGACGTAATAAGGGGACGTAAACTTTGCAACAAATTATTCAATCTGGGTCAGTTCGCCGGACCGAGGTTCGACAGGCGTCCGGAGATGCCCGAGAACCTCAGGACATCGGACAAGTGGATACTGAGCAGATACTCCGATGTCGTGACGTCAGTCACGGGACACTTCGAATCGTACCAGTTCGATAAGGCGATGAGGGACGCCGAGAACTTCATATGGCATGAGTTGGCGGACCACTACGTGGAGATGGTCAAATCCAGAAGGGATGACGCCGCTAAGTACACACTGTACACTGTGCTCCTGGGGAGCGTGAAGATGATCGCACCGTTCATGCCGCACATAGCCGAGGACATCTATCAGAACCATTTCGCAGCGCACGAGAAGGACAGGAGCATCCACCTGTCGAAATGGCCGGCAACGGTGCTGAACGATAAGAAGGCCGAATCCACGGGCGACCTATTGAAGGACGTGATAGCTGCGGTGCGCGGATGGAAGTCCGAGAGGAAGATGCCCCTGAACGCTGAATTGAACATGGTGGAGATCATCGGCGATTGTCTCATGCTGAACGATGCACGCGTCGACATAACGGAAACGATAAAAGCGAAGAACCTGGAAATTGTCGAAACGGCCGACATAACGGAGGAGGTCATTTCGCTGAAACCCGTTCACTCGAAACTTGGACCGGCGTTCAAAGGCCTCGCCAAGATGATAGTCGCTGAGATAGCGAAGCTCGATCCGGCGAAGGCCGCGTCGATGCTAAGGAACGGCGGCATCACGATCGAGGCGGACGGTCAGTCCGTAACGGTAACGGAAGAGTTCCTTGAACCGGAGAAACGTCTGATGCTCAACGGGAAACAGGTAGAGACGATACAGGTCGGCGGCATACTGATCGCCATAGAACCGTGACCGGCTCCGCACACCCGCTTGGGGTCACAACGAACGGATGTTGTGACCTCAAAATACACCTATATTAAATTTCGTCTGGTCTCCAAATACACCTACATTAAATTGTTGAGTGAATTTTAACGCTTGTAGTCCGGATTATATATGCGCATTCCGGTATCATGTCGATGTCCGGTCAGACCGAAACCGAGAGTAAATATCTCATCGTATTCGAGAGTATGGATCGTGCAGTGAATGGTGTCATTTCACTGGTGACCGCGATCGTAGGTCACGACCTTGTCTGGGGAACGGCGGTGCAGACCGACATGTATTATGATACGGACGATCTGAACATACTCGCCGGCAGGTCCGGCCTCCGCATAAGAAGGAAAGCGGACGGGGCGATGTTCTGCGCTCTCAAAACCGGCGGCGGACGGGACGGAAGGTTCAAGAGGACCGAGGACGAGGTCGTTGTCATATCCGATGATATAATCGAGGCGGTCTCCGCACTCAGTGACGGATCTCGGAACGCCATCGATAAAATTACATCGGGCAGATGCCTGAGGAACGTTCTCACCGTGACCAATGAAAGGACGAAGGCGAATGTTACGTTCCGCGGCTGCAGCATCGAGTTCGTCGCGGACCGCGTTGATTACGGCGATGAACGTGAGTTGCAGGTTGAAATAGAGTTCATCTCAGGCAACATCGACGGATATGACGAGTTCGTGAGAATGTTCGAAATGTCCGTTGCAGAGAAGGAGTTCTCCGTGATCCCTATGGACGAATCGAAATACGAACGCGGGATGCGCATCAATGCGCCACGCGGACGGTTATCCTCTTTCCCTTGAACTTGCAGCGCGGAAGGTCCATCATCATCTTGTTGGCGAATTCCTTATGAACTTCAAGAACGGATGAATCTGCGCCCATCTCTATCTTACCGATGGACGCATCCCTGACGCGTCCCTCGCGTATAACGAAATCTGCTAGTCCGACCTTGCCGAGACCGTCGCTCTTTCCCAGGTTCAGTTCGAATTTGACCATACCGAAAACGTCGGATATGTGATCATAGTCTATCACTTTTCTAACTGTGTCCTTGCCGTCCGTATCCGGAACGTCCCTGAGCGTTATCTCCATGCCTGTGTACGCAACGATCTCGCGTATTATGTACTCCTCTTCGGATGTCACAAAGGAGACGGCCGTGCCCTCCTTACCGGCCCTTCCGGTCCTCCCTATGCGGTGAACGTAAGTGTCGACGTTATCGGGAACATCATAGTTCACGACGTAGGCGATATCGTCAATATCCAATCCTCTTGCGGCGACATCTGTCGCGATGAGTATGTCTATCGTATCATTCCTGAAGTCCTTCAGCACCTTCTCGCGTCTCGACTGGGACATGTCGCCGTGTATCGCTTCGACCTTGTAGTCGAGCTTCTTGAGCCTCTCGTCGAGGATGTCCACCATCCTCTTGGTCTGACAGAATATTATCGCCTTCGGTTCGTCGATGTCGAGGATGCGGCAGAGTGCCCATACTTTATTCCTCCTTCCGACGCTTATGTAATATTGTTTCGTAAGGTCGAGCACGAGCTCATCCTTGGACACCGTGATCTCGACCGGTCTCTTCATGTAATCGGTCGCAAGACGTTTCACGTTCTCGGACAGCGTCGCCGAGAAGAGAAGGGTCTGCCTCTCCCGGGGAGTGGCGGACAATATGAATTCTATGTCCTCTATGAAACCCATGTCGAGCATCCTGTCCGCCTCGTCAAGGACAAGTATCGAAATGGCGGAAAGATTCAGGTTGCCCCTTAATATCATATCCTTGACCCTTCCGGGCGTGCCGGCGATGACATCCGCGCCCTTGCTGAGTTTCGCTATCTGTCCCTCGATGGACGCGCCTCCGTATATCGCCACGCATTTGTGGCCGGAGTACATCGCGAGTTTGTTTATCTCATCGGCCACCTGTGTCGCCAACTCCCTTGTCGGTGCGAGTATTATGGACGACGGTATCTTCTGGTTGGAAGGTGTCCTGTGAAGTATTATCGTACCGAAAGCACCGGTCTTACCGGTGCCGGTCTGTGCCTGCGCGAACATATCCGTGCCCAATATCCCCTCGGGGACCGCTTCCCTCTGTATCGGCGTGGGCACCGTCCATCCCAGCGTGTCAATCGCCTTGACTATGCTTGATGAAATACCTAGATCCTCAAATTCTGAAACCATACGTATCACTGGTTCTGATACTCACTGCCTGCGACTGCCGCAGACTCTGCTTGTAACGTTTTCAGCGATTGATTACATATATAAAAACTGAATGCCGAAAAAGGCTTTTACGAAGATTTCGAACACTCTCATTCAAAGCATAGGAAGGGCGTTGTTTTGATATCAAAATCGGTGAATATGATAAACTTTATATCTGGTGATTGGTTCACGAGCCTGGAAGCGGGTGTAGTGTAGTGGTTATCACTTGAGCTTGCCAAGTTTAGAACTCGGGTTCGAATCCCGGCACCCGCACTCAACTTTTATGTTCTCACGAAAGTGATCGCATCGTCATGCGGTCAGCAAAGATCTCAGTGCTCTTTCGTTTAGTTCGTGTTTCCCTTCGAATGAACTGAATGTTCGACGTCCGTCATCGCATCCGAACGCACCGTTGTGGGGTCGTCGTGAACGCCATAAAGGAGTTTTACGTGAATTAATGTTATTTAATATACTATATATAGTAGATATTAATCAATGATTTGTCTGCGGCACTTAACGGTGTTGTGACAATAGGTGGTAAACATGAGGGAACACGAGTCGAAAGGAAAGGGGAGCGTACGTGTGCTTCTTTCTGTCGCGTTCGCAGCGATGTTCGTTTTCGCTGCGTTCGCGATACTGGCTACTGACGGCAACGAACCGCAGCGGTCCTCGGAAGATAGTACGTATGTGGGAGACGGAGATACGTATCTCGTAGGCTCCGATCAGGAGTATAAGAATTTGGAAGGACTGTTGGCCATCATAACGTTGACCAACGGCGATGTGATAAAACTCACATCGGACATCACGTGTGATGTGCCCTTTGTGATGTATGGAATTGACATTACGATAGACATGAATGGTTTCGATATGTATATCGATGCTGGTTGGGATGGAGCGATAGATGTAAGGGGCGGTCGCCTTAACGTGATCGGAGGCGGTACGATCGTTTCTTCCTATGAGGGAGTCTATTCAAAACAAGGGAGCGAGGTCACGATCGCCGGTAACGTCATATCGGTGGACAGCGGCTTGAGTGTCACAGAACAATCCAAGCTCACGATCAACGGCAATATAACTGTCACAGGGTCCTATGATGCTGTATACGTCAGCG
>WQZJ01000046.1 GCA_009780795.1 Methanomassiliicoccaceae archaeon | reverse complement strand
GACATTCCGACATACAACCGAGCAGGATGGACGCGGCGAACGAACTGACAAGGATACTGGCTCAGGCGACCGAGGGCAAAGGGAAGGTGCTGATACCTGTGTTCGCCGTGGGAAGGTCGCAAGAAGTAATGCTCGTCATAGAGGAGATGATGAGAACGAACCGTATGCCCACGGTTCCCGTGTACCTGGACGGCATGATATGGGAGGCCACGGCAATCCATACTGCGTATCCGGAATACTTGAACAGTCAATTGAGAACACAGATATTCCAACAGAACGAGAACCCGTTCCTTTCGCCGATATTCAGGCGTGTGGAGACGTCCGCGATGCGCGAGGAGATCTGCCATTCACCCGATCCGTGCATCGTGCTCGCCACGAGCGGTATGATGTCGGGCGGCCCGGTGATGGAATATTTCAAGGAATGGTGCGACGATGCGAGCAACTGGCTCGTCTTCGTAGGATACCAATCCGAGGGAAGCGTCGGCAGGACCATACAGAAGGGACGCACCGAGATAACGTTATACGACAGAGGCAACCCGATCAATTTGGAAGTGAAGATAAACCGCGAGACGGTGGACGGGTTCTCAGGTCACTCCGACAGGAAGCAGATGATGAACTACATCGCATCCCTGGACCCGAAACCGGACAAGATCATAATAGGTCACGGCGAGGACCGAAAATGCACTGATCTGGCATCGTCCATATACAAGAGGTTCAACATAGAGACGAAGGCCCCGCTGAACCTTGAGACCATAAGGCTGAAGTGATCTGCGGCCGCGCGGTCAATCCGCCGGTACGCCGTATCATTCATATCGATCTCAACTAGTTTAGTAAACTCATTAAATGATTATTTTTACAATTTTTATATTATTTTGCTTTATCTCTACTCACTGTTAAGATATAGGTTGAAAAAAGGAAAATGGCGTTATTTAGAATTTATTACAAAAATTTCATGTATGTCTACTCAGCGTTAATATTGTTTTGGAAAAAGAAGGTTCGGGGCCGCGGCGTTCAGCCGGGCCCCGTTGAGATCAGTAGTTCTCCGCTCTTATCTCGAAGTATGCCTGCGGGTGCGAGCACACGGGGCACTCGTCCGGGGCCATCTTAGCCACATGGATGTGTCCGCAGTTGCGGCATTTCCACACAACGGTATCGCCCCTCTTGTACACGGCACCGCTCTCAAGGTTCTTCAGAAGTTTAAGGAAGCGCTCCTCGTGTATCTTCTCCACTTCCGCCACACTTACGAAGAGCTTCGCGATGTCGTCGAATCCCTCGGCCGTCGCCGTCTTAGCGAAATCGGCGTACATCTCGGTCCACTCGTAATTCTCACCGCTGGCCGCAGCTTTGAGGTTCTCTGCGGTCATCGGGACCTTGCCGCCGTGAAGCAGCTTGAACCACATCTTGGCATGCTCCTTCTCGTTCTCCGCGGACTCGAGGAAGAGTTCCGCGATCTGCTCGAGCCCCTCCTTCTTAGCCTGGGACGCGAAGTACGTGTATTTGTTCCTAGCCTGGCTCTCGCCCGCGAATGCGGCCGCGAGGTTCGCCTCTGTCTTGGTTCCTTTAAGCTCCACTTAGATCACCAGCTGTAAAAGTGTAGAGTAGTATATTTAGCTTTCTAAATATCTTTTGTATATTATCTTCTTTTTCCGAATTCAAATAACCTTTTTTTGACCTCTCCGTCCTTGAACTTCCGTTTTACAAGGCGCTCCAGCGCAACCTTCGCTTCGGCGTTGTTCGGTTCCAATGCTATCGCCTTCTCCAAGTGTTCCTTCGTTGATACGTAATCCTTCAGGTCCTTGTAGAGCAGTATCGCATAGTTGTAATGGATGTCGTCCCTCTTCGGATCGGCCGCTATCGCCCTTTCGTACATCTTCGCGGACGCTTTGAAGTCCACCATCTGATTCTTCAGGAATATCGCATAACTGTTCATCAGATCCGCGTCCTCCGGACAGAGGTCGACCAGTTCCTTGTAATGTTTGTCCGCCTCGATCCTGTTCTTCGATTCCACCCTGAGAACGGTCACTAGCGCCCTCTTCGCATCGATATTGTCCGGGTCAACGTCAAGTATTATGTCGAGCTGCATCAGCGCCCCGCGGCGGTCCTTCAGATGGTTGGACAATATCCTGGCCAATTCCAGTCTGACCTTACTGTTATGCGGATCCGTTCTGAGATAACTCTCGAGTGTGGTCTCCGCTCCCTCCGGATTGCCGCTGCTCACCTGGTCCTTTGCTTTGACGATCGCTTCATACGCCGGATCTGGCATGCATACGTCATAACGAAGGTAAGATAATACTCTATTGACGTCAAAGGCCGAATGTACTAAGCCAGAACCTCGTAAACGCCCATTTCCAGAAATACATTGACATTCTTAATGTCTCTCACAAACACATGCGCGGGTATATCGTGATCAAGCGACTGATACGGCCGTACAAAATTGTATGTGTCCATCCATTCCATTAGGGCATTCCATCTAGTCTCAAGATCGAGGACATCATCTGCCCCCTTCGATTCCTCGATCGTACTGCGATGTAATCTTTCAATTTCTTCCGGAATCAGAATATGGTGTCGAGGTCAGGTTTCATCTACATTTATTTAATGTACACCAAACCCGGTACTCTCTCGACTTGATATAATTTAGGACAAAATTACAACAGGCGAATAATAGGCATTATACGATAAAGTCTAAGATGCAAAATTGTCCTTAATTATTCCGTGAACTTTGCCGAAACTACAACGCATTATCTATGTGACCGCGGCCCTTCAATCTAATCTGCCCCACCTGAGTGGAAATATTATGACATTTGACCGCAGGACAAAACAAAAATATGTTAAGGCGTACAAATGTAGTAGATGTGGGGCGAGATGATTAAATAATAGATTCTATCTCTGTTTCTATATACTCACATATAACGTTCGAAGGTATTGCAAAACTCATTCCCTGAACATTAACGCCCAGATTCCCAATGCGGAACGACATCATTCCAACAACATTACCATTCATATCTAAAAGAGGGCCGCCACTGTTCCCTCTATTTATGTTGATATTGGTCTGTATAACCAATCTTTCTGTGCCAGAAATTTCTACATTAATCAAAGGCACAGCGACCACCCCATCGGTGAGCGATAACCCATATCCCATGGCGTTACCTATAGTGAACACCGTTTGGCCATATCTTAATTTATTAGAATCTCCAAACGACAATGATTCACGGAAACCTTCACTCTCAAAAGTCATAACGGCAATGTCAAGATTTGTATCGAAAGATATGATACTCAGAGGGTATTCTGTACTTGAATTGTAATATCTTGCCTTTATGGACCCGTATGATTCATAAGAGCCCGAATTGTCGAATGTCACTACGTGTGCGTTAGATATAACATACGTTCCACTCCCATACTTTACTACATATCCTGTTCCAGCAGATGCACTCGCTCTGTCATCATCACATCTTATCTCCAAGCATGAGTTGATAACTCCCTCCGCAACCTTATCCAATGATATTTCATCACTATCACTAAAATCGAAATAAAAATTTATGAGCAACGACACAGTTAGTATCGCAATTATTGCTGTATAGGCACCTTCATTCTTATTCATATCTATTTCCGCTGTTCACTATTTCGTATATAACATACGGTTCTAAATCAACTACCAATCTACCAGTGTTATTACGTATTTTTTCTGATAGATCTTTTAAATCAAGAACCTCTATTTTTTCTAATATTTTTGGAGATACTTTTCCTAACATCTCGTCTTCAAGAAAGAGGAGCTTTGCGATATATATCTTGCCTCCAACTATCCTCACATAGTCGTCAGCTAGACACAATTCTGTATCTCCGCATCCCCACCTATTGAAATAAAGGTTGTTGGTAAAGTGCAGTTCTCTTATATCACTTGGATCCTTCCATAATTCATCCTCTTCGTCTATCTCTATGTATCTTTCTTGGAGACGATATATCCAAGAATTTGGATATTTGGAGTTCTTTTCCAGCCCCATTTTCTCAATGGGTTCGTCTGTGAAAATCGCACAGTAATAGGACATTTTATCACTTCACTGTCGGAGCTCCAAAGAATACATGTACGTTTCCACGCATCAAACCAAAGAGGAATTTTCCTGTATGATAATGGTCATAGTAATGTTCTCCGGGCTTCCCATTATTGGCATGATTCTCTGGACCGACGGCGGCATAAGTTCCTGCCTGATTGGTAATCCAAAGTGCATCGTTCCTTTGCGGTGTATACACATTGTTTTCACCATTATCCATTTCGATTATCTTTCTAGCCAGACCTGAAGATATCTCCGTAGTTATCCAGAGTTTTCCATCTATCAACGCAGCATAATAGTATTTTCCAGCCTGTGTCTTTTGTGCCAGGTTATTTTGATTCAATTCTGTAAGTGGGAACACACTGCCGTCAACTGTGACGGTTTTATTGTTTTTGTTTAGACTTATCTTCGGATTTGTGAAAGATTTGTAGGTGTAATCCACGAGCATGATAGCTGCTGTACCAACAGCTACCGCGGTCGCTGCCGGAAGTAGAATTCCAGCAAGGAGGGGAATTCCCAAGACAAATATAATACAATTCTCCACAGAATTCTGTTGCAACAACTCGCTCAGGAAAACACCTATACCATCTATTTCGAACACTGCATCTGGTACATCACCCATAAATTTGGGCGTACCAAGTAGCGCCTCAGATCCTAAAAACTCGTCACCCAGATAATATATCAGTGTAATTGATATTATTTCTCCAGTTATTTCTATGATATTTTCTATGCGGAGGATATCTCCCTCATTGATTGACATCGTTTCTATTTCTTTACCGAACAACATTGATGCATCGAAAGATAAAATACCATTGAATTGTAACCAGTCATCGGAGTACTCTGTAGTATACTCATCATACTCTTCGAGCACCCAGCTGGTGTTCATGATCATATCGTCAAGATTTATCGATCTGACGTATTTTTCTCCACCTTCTTCATCGGGATTGAATCCGCCTACAAAAGACGTTGCAATTAGAAGAATTGCAACAGCGGTGAAAACACCGAGATATTTTTTCATAAATAAACAATTAATCCAACGGTATATTAGTATTTCTGTCAAATATCCAATATGTACTAAGTCAAAGGCCGAACGCCCTTCCCATCGGGTCTCCCGTCGCTCTTGCGCGTACCTCTATCCAGTCGACGAACGCATCGGCGTGATTCGAGAAGTTGCTGTTGTCGACCTCCACGTTAACGGTAACGTTCACACCGCCCGCTTTCACGGCTTTACTCAGAGCGTTGTCCGTTACCATTCCCTTTGCCTTTTCCAGCGCATCCGGTAGGCACTGCATCCTTATCGGCTGTTCGAACGACGATATTAATTCGTAACCTCCGCCCTTGACCGCCCGTATCTGTACGGTCGAGGATTCTGATACCTTGCTGCACACGGTGCCTATGGCGTTGCCCACGTCGTGGTCATACGGCAATTTGACATCAGCGGACAGCCTGTGCTTCAGCGCCGGCAGGAGAACGTCTGCCGGGCCGCCCAGGCCGACTATCGGAACGTTCAGTTCAGCGGTGATGTTCATTACATCAAAGAGACCTCCTCCCGCCGCCGCCTCCGTTATCTTCATCAGATTCTTTCCGACGATATCGTCACCGGTCTGGTCCATTACAGCTTTAGTGAGCAGCGAACGGCCGATCGAGATTATCATTTGATCTATGACCTTCGCACAGAACTGATCCGTGCTCAT
The DNA here is from genome assembly GCA_009780795.1 of Methanomassiliicoccaceae archaeon. Lineage (GTDB taxonomy): Archaea > Thermoplasmatota > Thermoplasmata > Methanomassiliicoccales > Methanomethylophilaceae > Methanomicula. Next base: position 3,431 of record WQZJ01000046.1, on the reverse strand, counting down.
GTTGACCTTTACAGCCTCGATGTGCGCCCCTTCCCTAGCCGCCACGTCATTTCCGTCATGGAGCATGTCCTTTATCAGGAACACATCAGTCGGCGTCAATCCAGTGAGGATCACGTTCCCGCGGTCCGTGAGGTCCTGAACAACACTCTTGAAGGTGTACATCTCCGGATGTGCCCTCTCTATGTCCTCAAGCGTACATGGTGCATTCTCCCTTATCCATTTCAGGATCACGGAGGCGTACGGTGAAAGGGAGGATGTCCTTGATATATGCGGAACAATGAACGACGTCCTCTTCTCGGATATCATCTTTTCAATTATCTCAGGGTATGCGGCAGCCGCCCTGGAGAGCGGCACAGCACGCCTGGGTCCTATCGCTATCCTTCCCGTCTCATCGGCACGCACATGGGAGTCGCCGCCCAATGCTATCGTGTACGCATCCATCGCATGGACATGCGTCCTCACGCTGCCGACCACGGCGCCCTCCCTGTTCACCAGGGGAAGTCCTTTCCTGAGGTAGGCGATGTCGGTGGACGTCGATCCGACATCTATCACAAAGCATGTATCTAAGCCGGACAGGAATCTCCCGCCCACGGCGGATGCCGCGGGTCCTGACATTATCGTCTCCACCGGACGCAGTTTTGCGGATTCGAGGTCCATCATCGTGCCGTCGCCTTTCATTACCATCACTCTTGATGATATCTTGAAACGGGACAGCATTATCCCCACGTCGTTCAAAAAATCGTTTATCACCGGTAACAACATTCCATTGAAGACCGCAGTGTTCGTCCTCTCGTATATCCCAAGGTCTGTGGAAAGTTCGTGAGCGGCTATGACGGGCACACCGAACTCCTTTCTCACGGCGGCTCTCGCGTCGTTCTCGTGGACCGGGTTGAAACAACTGAATTTTGATGATATCACCATCGAATCGACGGCATCGATCATCTTCCTGGCCGCTCTTATCAGTGCGTCGGTGTCCAGCGGGAACAGAGGATGACCTTTGACATCATGTCCTCCGTCGATGAAGGCCGACGAGACGACGTCGAACGTCCAGTCCTTCTCCGGGGTCCAGCCTATCCCTATGAGTCCCACCCTTCCGCCCTTCCCCTCCAGAATGGAATTCGTGGCCAGGGTCGTCGATAATCCTGTGAACTTGATGTCCTTTGGGTTGAACGAGCGGTTAGCTATGAGTTTCGTCATGGCTTCGGACATACCGATCATGAGGTCCTCATGCGTCGTCGCAGCCTTGGACCTGGCGAGAACACGTCTTTCGTTGACGTCCATCACCACGGCATCGGTGTATGAGCCTCCCGCATCCATTCCGAGGCTCAGCGTCCGGGTTCCCGCCTTTTCTATCATTTGCGACCTGTATCGCCGGGACGAATAATAATGATTATGCACGTTCCGCAAAAAATAAAAAATGATTTTTATATGAACATTCGGTTGGGTGTCACACGGCGATGCCCATGAAAGGAAAATTAGAACGGATGATCCGATCGCTCAACGAAAGATACGTGGAAAGGGAGGACGAGATATCCGGTTCCATCCTGGCGCTGCTCTCCGGAGAACATTTATTGCTGATCGGCCCACCCGGGACGGCGAAGAGTATGCTGGCGCGGGACATCTGCCAATGTCTCGGCGAACGCGAACTTTATTATTATCTGCTCACCAGATTCACATCTCCCGAGGAGGTGTTCGGGCCGCTGTCATTGGCATCACTCAAGAACGACGAGTTCAGAAGGAAGACCGAAGGATATCTGCCGTCGGCGAACATTGCGTTCCTCGATGAGATATTCAAAGCGAACAGTTCCATACTCAACAGTCTGCTGACCGTACTGAATGAGAAGAAGTTCCATAACGGCCGTGAGACCACGGACGTTCCCGTGTACTCCATATACGGAGCGTCCAACGAACTGCCGGAGGATGGCGAGGAACTGAGGGCACTGTACGACCGTTTCCTCTTTCGATATTACACGGATCAGATATCCGACACCGAGAACTTCCTTAAAATATTGAATTCTGAGGACAAGGAGTTCATACCGCCGGAGAAGCTGACGAAGGACGAAATAAGGGATATCAAGGATCTGTCGGACAGCGTCACGCTCAGCAGTGACGTGTTATCCGCCATACTTTCCATGAGGACGGAGTTCAGAGGAAGGAACAAATACATCTCCGACCGCAGGTGGAGGAAGGCGGCGGCCATCATCAAGACCGCTGCCGCCGCCATCGGGAGGAAGGAGGCGGATGCGACGTTCATACCGCTGATGCAGCACATGCTGTGGGACGATCCCGAAGAGAAGGACGTGATACGCACTTCACTGCTCAATTCATGCGTCTCCGGCGGTGTTGATGTCTCCAAACTCAGGACGGAGGCGGATGAACTGTTCAAACTTGCGCTGAGCTCGATGAACATAGTGAACTCCGACCTAAGATTCCCCATGATCGTGTATTGTTCCGACTGTAACGGAGCCTTCACATCACTTGATTCGCTGAGGAAGCACCACTCGGAGATGCCCAGGCACTCGTTCATGGACCCACATGGCGACTCTCGTAAAGGATATAAGAAATACTCGTTCGAGGCGCTTATGGAAACGCTCTCCAAGGAGTACGGATGGAAGCTGACTGAGAAGCGCGGTACTCCGGAGACGAGGCTGTACACGAAAGAGATAAACGACCTCCGTAAGAGGAAGAACAAGGCGTTCGACGGTCATGAGAGGGACAGAGGGTCGCTCTCCAAGGACCTGAAGGATAATATCTGGCTCTCCGAACGTGACAGAACGGACCTTATGATGATCTTCGATCAGCGGCTGAACGTGATGAACGAGATCGAGAACATATTGAAAGATACCGAGTCACTTCTGGAATGATGTCATGACCGAGCACGCGAGGGCCGCCGTTGCCGAGATAACGAACTCGGCGGAGATAAGACGAGTGCTGGCAGCTCCGAGGGCGATACCGCGCGTGATACGCAATGAGACGGCGGATATACTGGCCGAGGAACTCATGCGCGGATACGTGATACATGACGCGGCGAGATTCACAGAACGGTACGGTCTGCTCTTCAACGTGTTGGCCGCGCTGCGCTCGTCCGCAAAATGGACATCATTGAGATCGATGGCGAATCGCAACGATCTGATGCCGCCCATCATACTTCACGCCATACTACCGATGGTCCTCGACATAATGGAGGGAAATTTGGAAACCAATGCCGATCTGAGGGACACTCTGGAATCACAGGAACGGAGGTGGGATGACGATGGTATTGGGACCGAGGTGGGCGATGATGACGGACCGGACGATGATCTGAACTCCGAGATAGGTGATGCGATATCGAAGAAGCTTGACGAAACGGAGGACAGGATGAGTGCGGACATGAAGGCCCTGGACCTTCTGAGCCTTCTGTTCCCGGGGAACGCATTCGATCTTTCGGTGCG
>WQZJ01000045.1 GCA_009780795.1 Methanomassiliicoccaceae archaeon | reverse complement strand
GGCTGAAGGCCCCCGAAACAACTCGAAAACAGTACGGAAAACGTCACCGGAAAACACTCACGATCAGCGGATGCTCAACTGTCAAATTTCATCGGATTCAGAATTTGGTGTCGAGGTCAGGTTTTAGAAAAAAAAAGTTGCGGGTCCGCGAGGAGGAAATAACGCGGACCCTGATATTATCGTCATCATCCCCAAACGAAGTTCACTGATGTCGACGGGGACGGGTTCTCTTCCGATGCGAACGCAAAGCACACACGGAATGCGTCGCCCACGGCAACATCCTCCGTCTGCGTCATCGGCTCGGACCGCGGAACGGACGCCTCAGACATTAACACAGGTTCCGGTATCGGTTCCAGGATCGCCGTGGCCCCTGCTGGGGCGCTCTCTGCGATCATTTCCGCAAGCATTACCGCAGTGGTCTCCGCGAGCATCAATGCTGTCGTCGGCACCGCTTCAGGCACGGTCGCCGGCGCCTCTATTACAGACTCCGGAATCGTTTCCTGAACCATCTCCTGCACCATCTCCGCTGCCGGCTCCTCCGCGGGCATAACTGTACAATGGACCTCGATGACAGTATCGGCAACGGGTATCACTTTACCGTCGACGATCACGCCTTCTGAAACAGAGGACGCCTCGGCCTCCGCTGTGTCGATGTATGTCTCGTCATCCGTCTCCTCGTGAACGATGGCATCGTTCTCGATCTCCTTCAGCGGATCGTATCTGCATACGTCCTCGACCATCTCTGCGTTCATGATCTCGATGTCTGGTACCTCTGCATCGACTGCTTCGGTATCGGCAGCCATGACCTCTATCATCGGTTCGTCCGTACAGACGGTCTCTTCGATGTCTGCGGCCTCGATCGTACCGATCGGTTCGACGACCTCGACGATGACCGCATCGATGGCTTCTGTCATATCAACCTGTTCGACGTCGACGACCGCATCGAGTGTCTCGCCTCCGATCGCTACGTCCATGATCATTCTGTCGTCATCTGCTTCGATGTCCGCGTCGGCGACATCGGTCTCTTCCATAGCGTTTTTCGCTATGGCCTCCTCGATCGCCGCTCTGTGCCTCATATCGGCCAATTTAGCGCTGACGTTGTCCCTTACCGCCGGTTCCTCCGAGACGGATATCTCTGCCTCGTATTCCTCTATCTCCTCATGCAAACTGACCTCCTCGCCCTTCGGCTCGGCGATCGGTTGTGAATCGCGTATTATCTCGGATATGCTCTTCGCGGACGTTCTCTCCTTCGAGACCTTCTCCAGAAGAGACGTTCTTGATGCACTCTCATGCTGCACCGGACCGTCCGCCTGAGCCTCCGACCACTTCTTCGGCTGCGCGTCCGTATGCCTGGCCTTCATCCTCTCCGCCAGGAGTGTGCTCTTCTTCTCCGCCTGCGGCGTTTCTTTCACGGGGGCGCGTACAGGCGCCTCTCTCACGGGGGCACGCGCGGGTGCCTCCCTTGCGGGTGCCGGGACGGTGTCGTTCATCGCAGCGAACCTGTTCGAGACGTTCCTCCTCGGAAGGAAGTCATAACCTTCATCGAAATCATGATCGACCGCCTTGGTCCTCGTCTGCTCCGGAACTGTTTCTTTGGTCACGGGAACGGTTTCTGAGATCGGTTTCGCCTGTTCCTTCGCCTCCGGAACGGCATCATTGACCGCTTTCGGTGCCGTTTCGACCAGCTTGACCTGTTCCGGGATCGCTTCTTTGATCGCGGGGGCCTCCTCACAGACAGGCATTACCTCTTCCTGGATGTCGTCCTCCGCCTCTGTAACTATGTCCTCTATCCTCACGATGTCATCGGATGTGTCATGAACCGCATCAACGGCATCATACTCCTCGATGTCATCCTCTTCGATATCGCAACTGTCCGGTATGCGGACATCCTCACGTTCGAACGTCGTTTCTGCCTCAAGAGGTATCTCGAGTTCCGCCTCCTCCTCGTATTCGTCGAAGGATATCCTTCTCTCGAAGGTGTCATCCGTTTCCGATGCGACCGCGAGCCCGATCCGGTCCGAGAATCTTATCGATCTCGCGGCACTCGTGTGCACAACTTTCACGTCTTTGGCGGCATCCGGGTCCGGAACGTTCTCGGACACTTTCTTCGGTACCGCCTCCGTCGGGACGGCCACGGGCTCTAACGCTGAGAACCTGTCCCTTAAACTGACACCTGTCGCCGGAGCAGTCTCTTCGCGTTCCGGCCTGTCGCCAGAGACACGTCTGAGTAGCCCTCCTAAAACTCCCTTTCCTCTAGAGGTTCCGCTAGAATCTGCATTACCCATACTATCCCATCCGGGTGGTATAGTGAGTTCCACCTTGATAAACGTTTCATACGCGCGGCTGACAGAAAATCATACCCTCATCCCCGAACTCGATAGTTCGAGTCCCACTCTGAAGTTATGAGCTATGCATCTGAACATGGTCTCCGAATGCCTCGTATCGGCGGTCCTGCCGTCCAATATCTCGCCGAGGACGCCTTTCACCATCGAGTTCACCGTTTCAACGATCGATCTCATCCTGTACGTCTCGGCGTCGAAGGAAAATTTCATGAGACCGCGATAGAACCCGACCGTCCTCCTTCTCTTGCTTCCGGTCTTCGCCGGTTCCGTCATGTTCCTGACCGGTATTATCGATTCTGCATTCAGCTTCTCCCTTATGTAACGATGCGCATCCTCGGAATCATATCCCTTATCGGCAATGAGGTGAGATATGGAATTGTTCGACTCCGACAGTTTATCAACGAGAAAATTCAATCGTGTTATATCGGCCGCCCTCTCACCCACGGTATCTGCGGCAAGTATCGTTTTCGTGTGAACGCATACTGCCAACGACACCTTGGTGTATCCTCTCACGATACTGTTCTCAGTGCCGAAGTATTTCAGTCGGGATATATAATATTTCGACGCATGCGTAGTGGAGAAACCGGTAGCATCTACAGCCGCCGTCAGTTCACACGGGCCATTGATCATCATGCTTTGATATCTGATCACCTTGTCCAGGATACAAGCGTCCAATCTCTTCCTGAACTTGCGTAACGTGGATTCATCCGGTATATCCTTCATCCTTGCAGCCTCGATCATGCCGATGAACGAGGGCATCAGTTTCGTGAATTCGGCAAATGATTTTCCGGGATATTCCATCACCGCCAACAATCCGATCTTGGTATGATCGGAATACGTATGCTTACTTTTCTTCGACGAAAATTCCGGATATCCGATACCAATGAGTATCATGGATGTTGTTTTTATTATACAGGCTAACCTATCGGCTCTATGAGCCTTGCGTACGCGAACCACACTTATCCCATCCTCGGAAATGGCCAGTCTTGATCGGAATAGCACTTTCCCGTGGGAGTGAAATGGTATTGCGGACGCTTAAAAGATATTACTCACGGGATCGCATTATGATTTCCTGTCAGCCTAGAGTGTTAGTAATCTCATCGGTAGAGGTATTTCCCTATTCCTATCTGATCCAACCAATATTTCAAGTATGTGATCTTATCATACGTTATCCAGGCCCGCACGGTCATTCCGTTGGACAATATGATTTTATTGCCTTTGGAATCCTCTATATATTCCGTATCGAATTCCACTATCACGCGGAAGAACGCCCCTCTTTCTGACATTATTGCGTCGCTGGAAATGCTTCTGACCACACCCTTTATCGAACCATATTCTGTTTGTGCGAGACCGTCGACTGTGAATGAACACTCTTGACCGACTTCTATCTTTGAGCGGTCTCCGGACCATATATACATCTCGATTATCTTACCGGAACTGAGGTCGCTGATACTTCCTATCTGTGTTCCCGCCTGTATCATCATCCCCGTTCGTAACGGAGAATCCAAATGCAGTACGCCGGATATCACCGCCTTTATGTCGTATCTTGCCAGAGCCGCATTATATGAGTCCAATTCAGCCTGAATCGAGGTTCTCTGAGCTATGAGTGTGCTTCTCTCTGACGTCAGCTGAGACAATGTCTGAGTGTTCAGATTATTTTGCAAAACAGAACTGCCAGAATAGGAATTGAAAGTTGTGACATAAGTTTCGAACATGTAATAGAATCTTATCTCATCTTCCGATTGCGTGAACGGTTGATCGAAATCAGCATTCACGATACACAGCTGCATAGTGTTTATGCATTCTATCTGAACGGTAAGCGAAGATCTGAGTGATTCCCTTTTTGCTATCTCGATATTGATCTCCGTCTTATCGAATTCCGCTATAACATCGCCTGCGGATACGGCATCTCCTTCTTCATAATACACGTCGGATATTATTCCGGTAACGTTGGCGGAAAGCGTCTGTTTCCCTTCAGTTGTTATTATCCCTGAGACCTGTACCTGTTCCGCCTTCACGGTAACGGCGCTCCATATCAGAGCGCCTGCAAGTATTATTGCAACAATCACAACGAATATATATGTGAACTTAGGGGGACTGCGCATGTATAACAAGCGACTGTCGCTGAGTTTCTTCAGATCATATTCGCCCAGCTTTCTCATAGTCATATCTCTTTTGTTGTATCGTGTGTCATTGCTCCGTCTCTGCGAAGACATCTGCCATTATGCCGTTCTCATTCTGTTCCACAAACACCGTGTACATATCCCCCTTCAGCTGTATATCATTCTCAAATGCATACACGCTTATCTTTCCGCGTGCCATCTGAACACTATTTGGATCACCGCGGTAACGGGCCATCACACAGTTCTCAACTCTTACCAATTCATCGAAGTAGTATGGGGAATCGACTTTATCGGGAGTTTCTCTGACCTGGATCATCATCCTGCTTCTCTGTATTAGCGTTCCGTTCTCGAATGCAATGTTCGAACGTATGATCAATGGCCCGTATGTAGTGAGGGATTTCGATTTCGTGTATGATTGGAACATATGCATGGCCTTCTGCATCTCACTTACGTCTTGAGAATTGATCTCCTTTGAGAGAACATTCTTCAGTTTGAGCGTCTTTCCCCTCACAATCTCAATTTCCTTACCCGTACTCAATCTCATCACCGTTGTCGGTATCCTCTTTTATTTCTGAATCTTTCGCTGCCACATTTTTTTCAGCGTTATTGTCTGTTCTGCAGTCTTTATTCCTTTCATGCTTAACGGACGATGTCTCGCCCACTTGACTCTCCCACAGTTTGTAGTAAAATCCATTTTTGTTAATCAGTTCGTCGTGCGTTCCCGACTCTATTATTTTACCCTCATCCATAACATGAATTGAATCACATTTCCTTATCGTGCTGAGACGATGAGCGATGATTAGCATCGTCGTATCCTTCATTTTGTTGAATATTGTATCATAGATTTGCTGTTCCGTTATGAAGTCCATATTGGATGTCGCCTCATCAAGTATTATGAAATCGGGCCTCTTTACTAACACTCTCGCCAAGGCGATCCTCTGCTTCTCCCCTCCCGACAGACCGCCGCCGTTCTCATCCAGAAATGTGTTGTACCCCGCAGGCAGCTTCTTTATGAATTCCTCGCAACCTGCAAGTTTGCATGCGCTCGATATCTCATTCGGAGTCGCATTAGGTTTCCCAATCAGTATGTTGTTAGTTATCGATCCGCTGAAAAGCTGTACATTCTGGGGAACACAACCTATACGCTCTCTTATCGCAAATGCATCAATGTCTTTCAGATCTGTCCCGTTGAACGTGATTCTTCCGTCCTCGGGTATGTAGAATTTAAGAATCAGTTTCGATAAAGTGGTCTTCCCGGAACCGGATCTTCCGACTACCGCAATTTTCTTTCCCTTAGGTATAGCAACCGATACGTCATTCAGCGTCAGCGGTCTCACGCCGTATCTGAATGATACGTTTTCCATAATCACATCTTTGATGCCTTCGTTCAATATCGAGGAATCTTTCTCAGATTCTATGTCCTCTTCCTCTTCCACGCCGTATATCTCAGAGATACGTTTCAAAGATATGTTTGCTTCCTGTATGCTCAATTGTAAACTGATAAGCCTGTTTATTGGTTCGATGAAGAATGCAGATAATGACATAAATGCAACGAGCGTACCCAACGTCGTTTGTCCGCCGATGACGAGCAATCCTCCCATCACCAATATCCCGATGTTCCCGACTCCGCCCGCAAATGATGACAGTGAATTCTGAAGGTTCGATAATACTCCGCCTCTGAACCCGAGCTTCAGCGTCTTTATGTATTCCGTCTCAATCCTTTCCATGACAAGTTCTTCGGACGTGTTCGTCTTCACAGTTTCAATGCCATTCAAACTTTCAATTACCTGAGAATTAAGCCTAGCATTTTGTTCCATGGATTTCTTATTAAGCTTCCTGTACGGCGCGCGGAAGAGAAAAATAAGAATGGCGCTCACGATTGTAAGAACAAGAACTATTCCAAAGAGGGTAACATTCATCGTATACAGGACAACGCCCACAATGACGACCATCGCAACATCTATTATCGCGGTGAGAGCAACACCTGTGAGAACATTCTTGATAACTCCTGCATCCTGGAAACGTGTTACAATGTCTCCGGTCTTTCTGGATGCAAAGAAGTTCATAGGGAGTCTGAACACATGCTCAAAGTAACCTAACGTCAACGGAATATCAATCTTCTGTGAAATATATAATATTACATGCTGCCTGAACGCACCCAGAATGACCTGTGTCAATATCACCAATATGAGAACGATAGCGAATATTTTCAATTGGTCATCAAGACCATAAGGTATTATCTCGTCGATCAGCACCTTGTTAAACATCGACAATACAATACCGATGATCGTCAGTATCACAGATGCAGCGATGGCAACAATGAACAATTTACGATGAGGGCTAAGAAGAGCTAAGAAACTCGACAATACGCTTTTCGCTGCTTCTTTACTCTTGATGAAGTTCTCATTCGGAACCATCATCACGATCACACCGTCAAAGCTCTCGAAGAATTCATCCGCGGACGCCTTCTGAAGATATTCCTCAGCAGGATCCATGTATCTTACGGTTCCGTTTCTCTTGTTTATTGAATAGATGACAACATAATGCGACGTGCCATCTTTCTTAACTATGTGAGCCACAGCCGGAAGAGTGAATCCGCCTCTGAACGATTCCTTGTCAACACGCACTGCCTTGGCCTCAAACCCCAGTTTCCCTACAGCCTCTGTGATGCCTTTGATCGTCGTTCCCGAAATATCCGTGCCGAGCAATTCTCTCAGCTTCATTATTGTGATTTCGCGACCGTAATAAGAACATATACTTGCTATGCATGCGGCTCCGCAATCCGAGGAATCGTGCTGTTGTATGTGAGGGAACTTCACATCATGTAATCAAATGGCACTAATATAAGCATTTACAGTAAGGACAAAATACCCTTCGTTTGCCACCTAAGGGATATTGAAATAGTGTTATATACTGTCGGTTAAATTTTTTTTATTGCCAAGTTGGGCAGGAGAAATAGAAACATGACAGCATACGCATACGAAATGAAAATGCCCGCCAAATACGTTGAGTTATCGGCGGATGAGATGGAATATGATGGAGGAGTCTTTCCTATATTTATAGCATTGGCAGTAGTATCTCTCACATCTACTGCAGTGTCAGTTGCAGCTCCAATTGCAGCAGATATGGGTTATTTAGACTCAGAGACTGCTAAAACAATCAGTATAGCCGCAGGTGCTGTTGGTATTGTTACAGGAGTTGTAAGTGGCGTAGGCATACTCTGGACTGCCACTGCTGCTACATCTGCGTTTTCAATCGGAGCTTCAATATTAAATCTTACATTGAAGCCCGGATTAGGAGCAGGCAGCATCATACGCGTCTTATTTGGGTGATCGGCCTCATTTCAACTAAAGTGGACGAACTGTCCATTTTAATTGAAAAACCATTTATTTTACATGAAGGATACCCTATATGAAGACCCGTAGTAAGTTTTGGATAGTGCTCACATCATTATTCATAGCGACCCTTATAATAGTCATTCTATTGGAGAATTACTGGATTGCGCTGAGCGCGTTTGGAACATTTTTTGCATTGAGTACCGCTCTGCTTACAAATGTAAATCTAGACGATCCGGAAAAGAACAGACCCTCAGCTATGATAAGGTCTTTCGTCCCAGGTCTCGCTCACATATACCTTCATGCGTATAGGCGAGCCATGGTTTTTTCTTTCGGATACTTGATGGTTGTTCTTGCAGTTCTTGGAATGATCATGACCGCCCCCAACGGCCTACCATCATTCTTTGCAATCTTCTGTATCCTCTTCGGAATGATATTCATCTCTTTGATGGATACAGAGATGGTATGCAATAAAATTGGACTTCCGTACACAGGATATCCATATGAAATGAAGATAAAGAATTATAATCTAGCATTTTTTGTGACACTATCGATCGTATGTATCTGTGGCGCAATAACTCCTGCGTATGAGATGTTATACGCTGATACGGTCGATAACATTGTCAACATGATAATCTTGGCGGCATCACTCACAGCCTTGACAGTCAGTTTTGTTGTATTTATCGTCTCAAGGAAGATACCAAACAATAGCATGATCTAACGTTAAAACAAGTCATAATTTAGACAAACATTGTACGATGGAAATCATTATAGTACAGAAAACTGTTCGGTTACTAAAGGAATATCATGCTTGAACCAGAGGATATAAAGATTGCACTTCGAAACGGTAGCCTCATGCAAGACGATTTATTTGCATGCGGGGAGAAGAGTGGCGGTAAAATTATGAGTTTTTTGCAACTCGCGGCTGGAGTTCCTAACATAAGTCTGTTCGGCTTTACCATTCTGGATGATGAACTTGTCATAACGCCGACTGACACCAAATCCGTTCTCATTAATAACGCAGTTTTCATAAAAAGAGAAGACGTTAAGAAATTGGACTTCAGGATTGATACATTTGGCGATGGCGTATTGACAATAAATTATAATAATGGTAAAAGTAAACTATATCGCTTTGCAAAACCCTTCGATGAGATAAAAAAGATCATAGATCGATTCAACTCTTAGTTGCTGTATTGTTTCATGCTTCATAAATTTCAACCGTCCGGGGAATGAATCATTCCCTCACGAATAATTAATCCTGACTTTGACAGGATGAGATGTAAAACGTAGTGCTGGAAGTCGTTTGCTCGGGCAGTCATCGGGCAAAAAAGAAAGAAGCGTTCTGAGATGTCGGTTCTATGCACAAACAAACACGACTCAGAACCTCTGAGATAAACGTGAACCGTAATTTATCGGTTCCTCCGAAGTTTGACAGTTTGTTTTGAAAAAAGGTTATCCTTACATTAAGAGGAAAAGAAGTTGAGAAAGATAAAGGTTAGCGCTCGTTTCTATGTCGAGCC
>WQZJ01000044.1 GCA_009780795.1 Methanomassiliicoccaceae archaeon | reverse complement strand
GGCGTACGCGGAGTCACAGGACTGGACAATACAGGATGAATATGTGGATGACGGCTATTCAGGAAGGAATGACAAACGACCTGAATACGCAAGGATGATGTCCAATATCGATAAATGGGATGCGGTCGCCGTTGTCAAGATGGATCGTATCCACAGGAACAGCAGGAACTTCATGGGAATGATGGACCATTTGGAACGGAACGATAAGAAGTTCGTCTCATCCACCGAATCATTGGATACGTCCACTGCATTGGGAAGATTCGTCGTGGATATGATACAAAGGATCGCGCAGCTTGAAAGCGAGCAGATCGGCGAAAGGACGAAGATAGGGATGAGAGAGAAGGCAGAAACGTCCAAAGGACAGATCATGGGATTCACGCCGCCCTTCGGTTATAGGATAAACAACGGTGAGCTTGCCGCCGTCGAGGGTGAGATGGAAACGGTGAAGGAAATATTCCGCCGCTACCTCGACGGGATGACGATGGACAGCATATGCTATCTGCTGAACCGGAACGGCATCTTGACAAGACGTTCGAATCCTTGGAACAAATACAATCTGAGGAACATACTCCACAATCCGGTGTATGCCGGGCGCATGAGATGGGATGGTCTGTTCATCCAACATAACGCCGCTAAAGCGGTCACCGAGAACGAGTTCGGAGAGGTGCAGAGAATAATGGCATCCCGAACTAAAGTTCCGAGGAACACACAGAGTGAGTTTATAAAGGACTCGGGAACGTCCCCGAGTCCCCCATGGTAGATTAACCGCCGTTAATGCACTTCGAGGGGACGGGGATCGGCGGTGTAAAACAGTGGTAACTTTGCCCTAAAATCTTGAAAAAGAGCAAAAATATAACTTTTTCGTGCGATTATTATATATACTCCGTAAAACCAATACGCTACTAAGTTGCGCGGTATTGAAACCGTGCAATGGAGGTTGATAAAAATGTCAGAAAATCGTGTCGACCCAACGGTTGCCGGCCTTTACCTGGTCGGTTTCATAACGTTGTTCTTCGGCTTATTGGGTGTGCAGCTGTACGGCGGCAACGACGAGCTTCTCGCCGTCGCCACGGCATTTGCACCGATGATCGGTATTGTAATGTTAGTGTTCGCATACATGGCTGGTAAAGCCGGCAATGGATTTGCAACGGCGTTGTTCGCATTCATCGCGATCGCGCTCTTCGCAGTAGGCGTCGGACTTCTGCTCTCCGCGATAGTCTTCTACGCGGCAGCAGTGTTCTTCCTGATCTTCGCGATCGTCGCATTCATAATCGGCGCACCGAAGCTCATGGCGCTCCTGCTCATACTCACCGCACTGCTCTACCTGTTCGTTGGATTCTTCGTAGGATCCGCAGACGAGCAGCCCATCTTTGCGGCGGCGTTCGGTCTGTTCGGTCTCCTTGCGTTCATCGTTTCAACGTACATGGCGGTCGCACTCGGCACGCAGAAAATGCCGGTCATCTGAACAAGTTGATCGGAACGAGCGAACAAACCTTTTACTTTCCTTTTACTTATCCTTTCTTGAGAAGGTCAGTTTTGTTGTCCAGCGCAACAGAATGTTCTGTCAGCACGGTCCTTCTTTAGGGATATTTATATACTTTAAACGCGCATACTATTCTTGTTGCGCGAGTAAAAGCGCAATGGGATGGTAATAAAAATGTCAGAAAATCGTATAGACCCGACGGTTGCAGGCCTCTTCTTGACGGCCTTCATCGCGTTGATATTCGGGTTCCTCGGCATCGAGGCGTTCTCGTCTTTGGACTGGGGACTCATGGCGCCGGCACTGGGACTCGCGCCTGTGATTGGAATTGCATTCATTGTACTCACCGTTTCCGCCATTAGGAGCGGCAATGCGTTCGCAACATCGTTGTTCGCATTCGTGGCGATAGCACTCATCATGGTGCCGATATGCCTCATGACCTCCTGGTTCGCATTCGTGATCGCGGCGATATTCTTCATCGTCTTCGCACTCATAGCGTTCCTGGTCGGTGCACCGAAGCTCTTGGCGATCATGCTGTTCTTCATCGCACTGCTCTATCTGTTCGTCGGTCTGTCCGTCAGCCCGAGCACCGTGGATGCGTTCTCGCTCCTGTACGGTATATTCGGTCTCCTCGGCGGTGTACTTGCACTGTACCTGGCGTTCGCATTGTCGACAGAGAAGCTCCCGGTCTTCTGAACAAGCAGATCGGAACAAGCGAAAAAAACCCTTTAACTTCCTTTTACTTCTTCCCTGTGCGGCGTGAGCGCTTTTGTATTATCCGCGCTATGTCTTTATACCTCGCATCATATTGACCGTCGATGTCAGCGAAATCGGACCGCAGGAACAAGCTCATGGTGATATTGATAGCGGTCATGTTCGTTCTCACGGCATTCGCGATAGCGATCTCGGCCATGGTGGACTGAGCAGAAAGTATTAGATATGCAGCATTCATTGCATCTATGGGATGCGAATGCGCAGAAGGGATGTTCTCATAGCGGATGTTGTAATGTGTTTCATCGTTCTCATAGCTGTGCCTTTCCTGAGCCTCAGTTTCGGCCTTTATGCTTTTGCGGTGATCCCTCCGTTGATCGTGTTACGGATATTGTTGCAGCGACTTGTCTACGATAAAGATGACGATCTCATACCGAGAACATTCAGAAGGACTGTGTTGAACAGTGATCCGATATCATTCGAGATGTTCTTCTGGTCTTCCGCCGTCGCTGTGGTCATCGTTCTTTGGAACGTCTCTTTGCTCCTTTCCGTGCTCGTTATCCTTCTCATAACGTTCGTAAGGGCTTTCACGGAACTCTTTTGGATGAGCGACAGGCCCAACAGATGGTATTCCCTCAGGTTCAGGCTCTACGATATGAGAAGAAAATTACGACCCTCATACTCCGAACGGTTGCAGAAGGCACTGATAACTGAGGTCGACGGGATGAAAGGGCATGATTTCGAACAATATGTTGCGGAATTATTGGAAATGAGCGGTTTCCGGAAGGTAAAGGTGACCAAAGGGTCTGGAGATTACGGTATTGATATCACCGCAGTCCTAGACAAAGATGTTTATGCCTTTCAATGCAAGCGTTCCGAATCAAAAATAGGCATTAAAGCGGTCCAAGAGGCGTTTCTAGGCAAGGAACACTACAAGGCCGATGTCGCGGTCGTTGTGACCAACAACTACTTCACAAAGCAGGCTTACGAGGCTGCGGATGGTAAGGTAGCGTTATGGGACCGCGAGAGATTAGGTAACCTTTTGAGAAAGGCTAGGGACTCCCTATCCGACGAAAGATACAATGAGGAGATGGCTGCGACCGACGCTGAGATAAGGATGTTCATAGCTCTCTTCGACAAAGGGAAAGGGGATGCGAGGCTCACGGAGAAGGTCATGGGGACAGTCTATCCTGCAGGCAACATACGTTCAGAGGAGGATGTGGACCACTTCCTGAGAAGGGTGACGGAACACATCTGTGAGAACGAAGAGGTTCCGGAAAGAAGATTGAGAAGGCTGCGGAAGGCGCTTGAGAAGGATCGTTCAATTACGCCGTACGAGGCGGACATGGCCTGTTATCATCTGAACGAAACGCATACGATCACGATAAGGGACATGAGTGAAGTTCGAAGTAAACTTGCGAAGGCGTTCATGGATTCGGACGGCTGAGCTCCCTTTCTTTATATAACGTGCTCGTTTCACTCGCGAAAATGTCTGTTATGCTTCGAAGTCCTCTATTTTACTTCAAGATCTTGTCCGCGTTCCTGAAATGCGGGAGAATATATTCTTCCACCCACGGGACCCCGGACGGTTCTTTGAGAACATTCATCTTCGTTCCGTTCTTTGTGAACACAAGCCGCGGTGAACTTCCGCTGTTGTCAAAGGCCGCCATAACATCGGCAACGTTAACGTAATCCTTCAGAAGACCCATGGTTCTTGCGTACCGTGAGAATATCTTAGACCGTTCGACGTCGTGGCCGCCCCTCTCTGCTCTTTTCTGAACTCTCATGCTGCAGAGCTCAGGGCTTTCGGTCGTTACGAAGAGTATCTCGATCACATAACCTTTGGCTGATGCTTTTTTCAGGATGTCGATCTTCTCTTGCGTAGAACCGACGGTCTCGAAGCCGAACGACAGACCGTGATCCAAGAGATTGTTTCTGAGGAGTTCGCATTGTTTGAGTGCGAACATGTACCTCTCGGTGCGATCCTCGATGTCCGGGAGCCCTTTGGCGTAGTTGTCAGGGTTAATTATCCTTTCATCATATTTTTTCACAAGGTCCGTTGATGTCACCATCGACGACTTACCGGAACCGTTCGGACCGACCACAGCTAACAGTCTCCGTTCAGTCAACGGTCATCCTCCCTTTCTTCGTTGCCTTTCAGTGAGGACGAGGGGGCGGGGTCGAATTTCGATCGGTAAGTGAACTCAGAGTCCTTTCCGACCTTCGATGCCTTTTCTATGAACTCCTCTGACAAAATATATGATCCCATCGATGTATCACCATTTGGGGATGTGATTTCATATTTATTAAAATTGTTGAAAACGTCAATTTTCAAAAATTTTATCACTTTTTTGCATTATCATAATTATTTAATGTGATAACTTAACTGAATTAATTTTTAACACACGTCCAAAAATATGTATTAACGTTGTTAACTAAACCATGTTAACGTTTTGCCTGCGAAATGTGAACAATGTTAATATTTACTGTTCCCTTTTTTTAACGCTGATTTGCATGTTTTTTGGTATGCTGTATCATTGTTTTGTGCACCTCTAGAAATTATTTTTTTCGCGATCGGCGGCGAAAAATTCGGAAAGGACGCAGCATGAAAAGGGTACCATTTTCGTGTTTTCTGGAAGAATTTAAGTTGATATTCGGGTAACCGTCGTGGACGGATTATTGAAGGAAATAGTAAAAAAATGTGATTTTCGATGAAAAACGATAATTTTTTACATTTTTTTGTTTAAACGTTGTTAATAGTAAAATTTTATGTAATAACGCTGTTAATTTTTATTTATTCCAATACTACGTAATTAATTAATGTGATTGCGTTATTAGATATATTAATTTCAATGGTTTAAATTTTTAATAATTAACGTTGTTAATTGCGGACAAGATGCCATTAACATTGTTAATTATAGCCATGGCGCTATTAACATTGTTAATTGGATGTGCGATGTAATAAATTCTATTAACTGCGCGTATGGTCGCATTAACATTGTTAATTATGTCGTTTTTCGTATTAGTGTAATAAATTAATGTGATATCGTTATTAACTTTATTTTTAATGAACATCATTTTTAGATGCATATAACGGTGTTAAATCAGAACTCCTCGCATGCCATCTTGTATCTGCGCCCTTCCTTGAGGGTCTTCACGGCTTTGACACGATCTTCCTTCTGCGCTATGAGCGTCAGATATATGTCGACCACATCCTTCTCCGCGATCCGTTTCCAGCAGTCCCTTCTGTTGCTGGCGGCGATGTGCTCTCTGATGTTCGTTGCGTCCTCTATGCTCATCACTTTTATTCCGTAGCCGGATTCGGTGCATACGAGGCAAATGCCCGCCTCCGAAGGCAACTCATGAACGTCCAGCTTGAAAGGTCCGTCGAACGAATACCCGTTCATATTGATCTTCGGCATGAACAGTAATCGTGTTTTTCTTATAAAATCTAACGACCTCATTCCCGATATTTATTGAAACTGTGTTCAAACGGACCGGATGTCCTCTAACCTGATATATCTGCCATTGAGCAGAGCGGCCAGCCTTTTTGCATGATTTATCCTTCCGACAAAAAGGCTGGAATCGATGATCACCCATTCGGTGTTCCTCATCTTCATGAACGGGGCGATCTTCTTCAGTTCCCATATCGGTTCTCCTTTCAGTACGGGGTCTGTCGTCTCACCGTCCGTCATCATTATCACGTAACATCTTTCTTCCGGATTCTTCCTCAGATAGCTCAGAAGATAATCCCTTATTAGCAGTAAAGCAGCCCCCAGAGGGGTGCCCCCGCCGCCCTCGGTCCTGTCGAGTGCATCACAGATACCCTCGACGGAACGTGTGAAAGGAACTGAAATTTTAATGTCCATCGTCCTGAATGTCATCAGCGCGACCTTGTCCCTTTTCACATAACTTTCGAGAAGCATCGCTTTGACGCCGTTCTTTATATCGTTCATCATCCCGGAATCTACCAACGATCCGCTCACATCGACCGCGAAAAGGAACGAACAGGAGTCCCTTTTCATTCGTATCTTCTCTTTGATATCACTCTTTTCGATGCTGATGCTCAGCCCTTTGTTCTCTCTCGTTCTTTGATACGGGGCGGCTGCACGGACGGTTGCGTCGAACGCAAGGTCGTTCGTTTCACCGTCGGGTATCCTGATCCCTCGGTATCTACCTGTTCTTTTCCTTACGATGATGTTCTTTCTTCTTCCTGCGCCGGCTATCTGATGCAGGCGTACCGCCTCGATATCATCCATATCGTTCAGACTTTCCGTGACCGATGCAATGATGTCGGATATCGTATTCCCTTCCTCGGCGACAGGTTCGGTATTAGGTCCATTATCCTCATTTATTTTCTTTTCGAGCGGTTCCGGAACCGGTTTTGACGTTTCCTTCACTTCGGGATCGTACTCTTCATCCGGTTCCGCGACGATCGCTTCCTTTGTCAGATTTCTTCGTCTGTGCAACAGGCACATGACCGCCGATCCCTTGATGTCCGCATCGGAGACGGAGGTGCGTCCGTCAAGCGCCGCAAGCACTCTTGAGACGCGCGCCATCGATATGTCGGCACGGTGACCTTTTACATTAAGGTCTGCGCACACGCTCGATATCTTCTCAAGATCCGCCCTTGATATGGAGACGTCCCCCAGTATCCGCTTTGCGTTCTCGATACGTTCCAATACCTTTCCGTCCTCTTCGGAATACTCATCGACAGATACGTCTGGGTATATGTCAAACTGAATATTGGAATATATGAGATCGCTCCGTTCAGTCCACTCTTTCACGGAATGGGATTGCACACATATGTCAAAACGGTCCGCTATGCTGTCGGGCAGCATCTGTTCGGCCGGGTCCATGGTCGCGATGACCGTTGTCCTGAGGCTGTATTCGGATGATACGCCCTCTCTTTCCACTATGACCCTGCCGGACTCGGCATGTTCTAAAACGGAATTCACAGTTCTCGGATCGAAGAGGTTTATGTTATCGAGATAGAGGATATTCATGTCGGCCCTTCGGAGAGTTCCGCCTCTTACGGTAGTTCTGCCGTGCGTTATCGCGTCCTCAAGATCTAATCCGCCGAACAGCTGCTCATCGGTAACATTCTGCGGAACGCTTATCATCTCTTTATCCGGAAGTATGTTGACGAATGATCTTGCGATGACGCTCTTAGCGGTGCCCGTCGGACCCTTTATCAGAACTCCTAAGATATCATCATCTACGGCAGCACACTCAAGCGCTGTTCTTACATGTTCCATCCCTCTTATCGCAGAGAACGGAAGACACCGTCTCAGAGGTCCTGAAGGCATGATCTCAGTTCCTCGACGTCGAATGACGACTCTTCGAAAGGTCTCTTCTTCACACGGTGCGACAGCACCATCGGTGCAACAGCGGCGATGTCGTTCTTGTTCGCTATGTCGCGATTGTCCATGGCGGCGTTCGCCATGGCCGCCCTTACCATTGTTATGTCTGCTCGGTGGCCTTCCATGTTGAAGTACCACGACACTCTTGATGCGATATCTATCAATCCTCGGTCGACCGCCGCTCCGGATAGTATATCTTTTGCCCTTATGATGCGTTCCCGTATCTCTTGTGTCTCTTTTCCGTATGATCCGGTGAATCCTTCCGGATCGGCGTCGAATTCCAATCTTCTTGCGACGATCTCGCTTCTCATCGAGAGGTCCTTTTCTCCCTTTATTTCGACACAGAGGCCGAATCTGTCGAGCAATTGCGGCCTTATATCCCCTTCCTCGGGGTTCATCGACCCCACCAATATGAACCTTGACGGATGCTCGAACGATACGCCTTCCCTTTCCACATAGTTCACGCCCATCGCCGCGGTGTCCAGCAGAAGATCCACTATGTGGTCCTCCAAAAGATTCACTTCGTCCACATAGAGCAGGTTGCCGTTGGCCTGTGCCAGCACGCCCGACTCAAATTTCTTCTTCCCTGTCTTCAATACATGTTCGATGTCAAGCGTACCTGCTATGCGGTCCTCGGTAGCACTCAACGGCAATTCGACGACACGCATCGGTGAACGTTCGGAAACATATTCATCGGATGCGGCACAGCTCGGACATTTCCCCTTTCCGGGTCTTGGGTCACAGCGGTAGACGCATCCCGCTATACGATCGGTCTCCGGAAGCACCTGCGCCAGCGATCTGACGGCCGTTGACTTCGCCGTTCCCTTCTCGCCTTTGATGAGGACCCCGCCTATTCCCGGATCTATAACGTTGAGGAGCAGAGCGGTCTTCATATCGTTCTGTCCTGCGATCGCGGCGAAGGGGAATATCAGCTGCTTGGACATATGCGCAGGGATGGCATGTTCAGTACTAAACTTGTCGGTCCTTCGGCAGCGTATCTCTTTGAGCATATTGCGGAAGACGTTATTTTCGTTCGTTTTCTTTATCGTATATCACGGCCGTCCTCGAACCGTTCCTTTAATTTTCTGTGAAAATTCCTCAGACTTTTGTCTCCGTCGTTGTTCGGGAAGAGACAATACGGTAAACTGTCGGTCTCTCTGTGTTTGATCACACAAGCGTGGCATTTGCCGTGATTCTTACAGGTCTTTTTCGGACAGGTACATTCCTTCACATCGGAACAGCTCATTTCATATTCTCCTTATAGCCGTCTTCCACGATCGCTTAACAGCAGGGCCCCCTATCAGTGCCGACATCGGACGAACAGCCGCCGAACTTTCCATAATGAACGGAACGGTCGCCGATCACCTTGAATGCTTTGCTGTAACGCGTTCTAGATACCATGGATGCGGTGTTGCCGCAGACGAGCATCGGTTTTCCCGTGAAGAAACGATGATGATCGTCCAGATCGAAATAATGCGGACATCCCGGGATGCTTCCGTTGTAATACGCAACTTGACCGTAATCTTCGCATATATCCTCAAGGTCATCAAGTTTGAACGCCCTTACGGTCCGCGATGAGAATGTTACGAAACCGACCTTGTCCCTGATCTCCTCATCATCCGTATCCAGGTATCGGATGTTCGTGTATCGGAGATCCGCCCAGCCGCATTTCGCCATGAGCCTTCGGAAGTCCTCGGTGTACATGGCTCCGCCGAGACATTCCCCGCGCAGCACGGGATCCGCAGCCAGTTGTTCCGGTATCCGGCGATCTGCGAAAACATCCGAGAAGAACAGTTCTCCGCCGGGTTTCAG
>WQZJ01000043.1 GCA_009780795.1 Methanomassiliicoccaceae archaeon | reverse complement strand
TAGAGATGCGGATGTTCGCCGATGCCGCCTCCGGGATGAAGGTGTCACGGGTCTACGCGGACTGCCCTGATGTGAACGAATCGGCGTTCGCATCGGCGCTCTCACTCATGCTCGGCGGTACGAAGGTGGTGGCCGAACACAAGGCGGATGAGAGATATCCCGTAGTGTCGGCGGCGTCGATAGTTGCGAAGGTCACGAGGGACCGTATGCTTCACGACATCGCCTTAGAGTTCGGCACCGATATCGGAAGCGGTTATCCTTCCGACCCTGTGACGACGGAGTTCATAGCTAAATGGATAAAGGAGAACGGGAATCCCCCTCCTCACACCCGGCGTACTTGGGAGACGGTCAGGAAGATGATGATGCTTCACAAGAACAAGAGGATCACGGACTGGTGACATGATGACGATGTACCTCGCAATTCAGGGAATGATTGATAAGTTCCACAGAAAGGTGGACAACGACGAAAAGACAAGGGAGAAGCTGGAAGGTGTCGTCAAAACGATGAACATAGATCTAGGGACCGAGCATTACTCCATCAAACTGGACAACGCGCGCATCACCGACTACAAGGAAGGGATGATCGACGCCGCCGACATACTGTTCACATCCACGCCGGACATACTCTTGGCGATGATAGACGGTACGTTGAGACCGATGAAGGCGTACTTCACAAAGAAGTTCACGGTTAAGGGAAAGTTCGAGGACCTGATGTACCTGAAAAATCTGTTCTGACAATACTGGCTCTTATCTTCTGCGTACGAGTGTGAGGATTGCGAGTATGCAAAGTATTTATACAATATAGGTTTAGAGGGCAACAAAGCGAGGTGGGGTAGCCAGGATATCCCGTCGGGCTCATAACCCGGAGACCGGTCGTTCAAATCGACCCCTCGCTACCACTCATTCCTCATATTTCTTCAGTTTCTGCTTCATGATGGATATGTCGTTAACGTAGATGCCCTCAGGCTCCTCTAGGTCGTCGAGACATCCGAGCCAATACACGACGACGCCCGGGCCGAAGAGATTCGTGTACGGTATAAGTTGTTTTTTAGCGTTGAACCTGAACTCGGTGTTATCGCCGAACGATGCCTTGCTCTCGACCCAATTGATCTTTTTGCCGTTGTACTCCATCGGTTCGTCCAGCAGCGCGTCCGGAGTCTTCTCGTACACGCCGCGGAGGTCCTCCTCCGTCCTGTATTTTATGCCCTGTCCGTCAAGCCATTCATGCAGGAGCGCTTCTCCCCATATGCCTCTTTGCCTCTGCTTTTCGTTGCCCTCCGGCGAGTATACGAGGTCCGCTTTGCGTATCTCGATTATCTCGTCCCTCAGGTCGTTGCTGCACGCTTTCTCGGGTTCGTTTATGTACTCCCAGAACTCCTTCCTCGACGCACCGTCCTCCATGAAGATGAACATCGCCGTCAGTATGGGCGGGAATCTCCATTTCTCCGATATTTCGAGGAGTGTATGGCCTTTCTTCCATTCCTTCAGCATACGGCCGGTGTTCTGTTTGACCACGTAGAATCTCTTCTTCACGTCGCGGGTGGTCCTCTGGGTGAAGATCGACGTCAGAAGCTCCGGGTCGTATCCTTTGGCGGTGAGCTTGTCTATATCCCTCGATGTCTCAAGGGAGTTGTATATCGCTTTGTACTCTTGATATTTCATTTGATTACCTTTTCAGGTTGTTGCACAGGTCGTCGACCGCAGAGATGACGACATCCCTGACCATGGACGTCGGAGGACAGTAGGCGTTCTCCGCATGGGCCAGGAAATCCTCCGCTTTCGTTCCCTGTATTATCGCCTCGGTGATCCAGTCGATCCTTCCCGTGGCATCCTCGCCCGCTATCAGCTGGGCGCCGATCATAACGTGTGTGTCGGCATCGGCGAGTATCTTGACCGTCATTCTCTTCCCGCCCGGGTAGTACCGGGCCCTCGTGAATCCTTCCGCCTTTCCGGAAACTACTTTGAGACCGTACTGTGCGGCGAGATTCTCGGAAAGTCCGGTGCCGGCAACATGCACGTCGCCGATCACCGTGACCCACGGGCTGGCCACCGCGCCGGACACCGCATCGGCACCGGCGGCGTTCTTTCCGGCCACAAGGCCCTGCTTCACCGCGGTGGAGCCCAATTGACTCATCGTCGGACCGGTACCTACCGCCGACTCGCATTGAACGACGTCACCGGCGACGAACACATCGTCCACCAGCTTCCCGTCCCTGTACGGCTGCATCTTGTTGGACACGACGACACCGCCGAGCTTGCCTATGTCCAGGCCGAGCATCCTCGGTATCTCGAGGTTCGCACGGACACCGGTCGCCAGTATCAGCATGTCGCACTCGTACTTCTTGTTCCCGGCGGTGACCCATTTGACCTCTGCGTCACCGCATACGGAGCTCATGGGCTCGTTCAATACGAATTTTATGCCGAACGATTCCAGGTATCTTTGGACGTGCTCGGCGATGTCCTTGTCGGCTATCCTCGGGATGACCTGATCGAACATCTCTATGACGGTGACATCCTTTCCGCGGTGCCTCATGGACAGCGCCATCTCCAGACCTATCACCCCGGCACCGGCGATGACGACCTTCTCAGATCCCTTCATCGCCTTCTCTATCTCTTTGCCGTTGCCTATGGTGCGCACCACGAAGACGTTCTTCAGGTCGACACCGGTGATCGGCGGTCTGAACACCGAGCCGCCGGTGGCCACGACCAAGGCATCATATTCATATGCCGTTCCGTCGGCGGTGACGGTCTTCGATGTTCCGTCCACCGCGGTGACCTTCGTCCCGGTGCGGATGTCTATGCCCCTTTCCCTGGTGTAGAATGAGGTATCGTGCATCACGATGTCCTTCCACGTGAGCTTCCCTTCGAGCACCCAGGGGATGACGCAGGGAGAGTAAGCTATGTACTCGTCCTCAGTGAAGACCTTGACGTCAGCCTCGGGATCCCTCCTCTTGGCGGCGGATGCCGCCGTGAGTCCGGCGGCCCCGGAACCTATGACCACGATTTTCCTTACCATCTCGCCCGCACCTATATGACCGGGACATAATAATCTTTCTCAGCCACGCCGCCGCACGCCCAGCCGCCTGCATGTCCGCAGGCGTCGCGGAAAGGTATTAAGCAGCATCACAATACGATATCATGGACAAAAAAAGGTCGCCTTCTCAATTGGAGGCGTCGTGGAAGGAAAAGGACATGTCATCCGGAAGGACCGTGGATGCGATGGTCGCGATAATGAGGACCAACGGCTGTTCATGGGCCAAGCACGGGGGATGCACGATGTGCGGTTACGCCGGCGCATCCCTCAGCGGCGTGACGTCAGAGGACCTCATGGGTCAGCTGGACCAGATGTCCCGCAGATACGACAACGAACCGTTCGTGAAGATATACACATCCGGAAGCTTCCTCGACGACAACGAGGTTCCCGAAGAGGTTCGCGATGCGGTGTTCGAACGATTCAAGGACGCGGAAAGGATACTCTTCGAGAGCAGGCCCGAATATGCCACGGACGATGTTCTGAGGACCCTTCCCAATAACGTAACGATAGCACTGGGTCTTGAGAGTTCCAACGCCGATGTGCTGTCCGTGAGCATCAGAAAAGGCTTTACCGCGGAGGACTCCCGCGCCGCCGGACTGAGGATAAGGGCGGCGGGACTGAAGGTGCGCACATACCTCCTCCTGAAGCCGCTGTACCTCACGGAGAGGGAGGCGATCGAGGACGCCGTATCGTCGATAATGTTCGCCGACGGGTTCTCCGATGAGATATCGCTGAACCCGTTGAACGTGCAGAGGTCCACATTCACGGAAAGGTTGTGGAAGAGGGGCGAATACCGCCCGCCGTGGATATGGTCGCTGACGGAAGTACTGAGAAGATGCTCCGGTAGCGTCGGCGCGAGGCTTATGTCCTCGCCGTCCGGAGGAGGGACGCAAAGGGGCGTGCACAACTGCGGTGAATGCGATAAGGCAGTTTTGGATGCCGTCGAACGGTTCTCTTTCTCCCAAAACATAAAAGACCTTGACATCGATTGCTCCTGCAGGAACGAATGGGTCGGTGTGATGGCCTCCGAGACACTGCTCGGGACGGCATCGGATGTGCTGAGGGCAATGGACAACGATCTGGCGATAGGGAAGTGATAAGATGGTGGAGTATGACATCAAGAAGGGCTGGGGCAAGAACATCGAAGGCAATCTTTTAGAAAAGATGATGCAGGAAGCGTTCGGCAACTGCAAAAAGGACGGGGATATGCTGGTGTCGTCATACGGCGTCCTCAGCAGGATCGAGGTCAGACAGATAAGCGGCTCGGTGCTTCACGTGTCCACGGAATCGTCGGACGTCAGGGATGACGCGCAGATACTGGACACCAAGCGCAAGTTGAACGTTTTTGTTGAGAAGGCGACCGGTTTCGATGCCAAGGCGCGCATGAAGAGGGCGCAGCAGAAGGCGAAGAAGGGCGAGTTCTGACACACGTCGTTCGTAACGGTTTTATCTTAACAGTGCTTAGTCGTGTACATGTCAACGAAGTTCGAGGGTACGCTGCTTGTAGTGGACGACATAGAACGATCGAAGAGGTTCTACAAAGAATTGTTCGATCTGGACGTGATATGCGACTTCGGTGCGAACGCCACGCTCAAGGGAGGGATATCCTTGCAGACGAAGGAATCGTGGACACAGTTCATCGGGTCTTCTGAGAAGGACATCCGATACAAAGGGAACGACATGGAACTGTATTTCGTCGGGACCGACGTGATCGGATTTGACGAAAATGCCAAACGGAACGGCGTCGAATATCTCCACGGCGTAAAAGAAATGCCGTGGGGCCAGCGGGTCGTCAGGATATACGATCCAGACCACCATCTGATAGAGGTGGGCGAGGAAATGGTCGCCGTGGCCAAAAGGTTGCTTTCGGAGGAGATGAGCGCAGAAGACGTTTCGGCCAAGACGATGTTCCCATTGGATGAGGTAAGATCGTTCGTGTGATGCTTCCCTATATAACCTTATAAGGAGGAACAGCATGTTTTATATACATCTGAATTATACCACGCTCTCAGATTGAACACGAGATGTTCGACCAGACGCATCGGGCAATGCCTCGCGCAACCCTCATTCATGCTCATGTCGGTATCTTATCGCTATGAAAACGGCGTCACGGTCGGAGATTGAGACGTAGAGATCGAATGAAGACGCGAGATTAGCGAAGATACTCTCGCAGGCATGTGTTAATATGTCGCAAAGAAGACGTCCCAAGAAAGGGTCGCGGGCATACGGGCCGAGAAAAAGGGCCCAGTCGCAGACCCCAAGGCTGGATTCATGGCCCGATATCAGCGGAGCCCCTAAGATCCAGGGTTTTGCCGGTTATAAGGCAGGAATGACGCACGCGTTCATCGTTGATACGCGTGTGAAGAGCACGACATCCGGAATGGAATTACAGGTCCCCGTGACCGTTCTCGAGGTGCCGCCGATGAGGATCGCGGCAGTCAGACTTTATGAGAACACGATCTACGGCCTGAAGACCGCGGGAGAGGTATGGGCCAACAACTTGGATCCGCTCCTCTCCAAGCGCCTGTCCGTTCCCAAGGACCACAGCGACGCCTCGTTCGCGAAGTACGACGGCGTGGATGTGGAGGATGTCCGCGTTATCGCTTACACTCAACCTAAGCTCGTGAAGGGTGTTCCCAAGAAGGTGCCCGACATCATGGAGCTCAGGATCGGCGGAGGAACTATCGATGAGAGGCTGGCGTTCGCGAAGGGCGTTCTGGGGAACGAGGTCGGTATAAACGACTTCGCCGCAGAGGGCGGTTTCGTCGACGTCATCGCTGTGACGAAGGGGAAAGGTTTCCAGGGCGTTGTGAAGCGTTTCGGAACGAAGCTCCTGAGCCACAAGAACAGCAAGCACCGCCGCGGAATAGGTAACATCGGTCCCAAGAGGCCGGGATATGTCAGACCGACCGTCCCGATGGCCGGACAGATGGGCTACCACCAGAGAACGGAGCTCAACAAGAAGCTCGTGAAGATCGGCCAGGAAGGCATCGAGATAACGCCCAAGGGCGGATTCCTGAACTACGGCGATGTGGTGAACACATACGTCCTCGTCCACGGTTCCGTACCCGGACCGACGAAGAGACTCGTTCGTCTGAGAGACCCGACGAGGAAGCCGAAGAAGGTCAGCACCGAGGCGCTTAACATAACGTACATATCGACCGAGTCCAAACAGGGGGCCTAAATATGAGACAGACAAACGTTTACTCAATAAGCGGAACGGTATCGAAGCAGACGGATGTTCCCGGAGTGTTCGATACGCCTTACAGGCCCGATGTGATAAAGAGAGCGGTCGTTGCAACGGCGTCCAACAAGAGACAGCCGTACGGTCCCTCGCCGGATGCAGGCATAAAACACTCGGTGAGCACATGGGGCAAGGGTCGCGGTGTGGCGCGCGTGCAGAGGATAAAGGCAGGCCGCAAAGCGACGGAGTCCCCGAACAACGTCTCCGGAAGAAGGGCACACCCTCCGGTACCGGAGAGGATATGGGACAAGAAGGTGAACAGGAAGGAGCGCATCCTCGCCCGTTTCTCAGCGGTGGCCGCCACCGGCGACGCCGACATCGTGAGGACGAGAGGTCACCAATTCGAGGACAATGTGTCCTTCCCCATAATAGTAGAGGATAAGATACAGGACATTTCGTCCACGTCGGAGATATCCGAGGTCCTTGACAACCTCGGACTCGGATATGATCTCGACCGTGCGAAGTTCGGACGCAAGATCCGCCCCGGTAAGGGAAAGATGAGGAACAGGAGATACCGCACACCGGTGAGCATACTCCTCGTCGTTTCCGACGAGAAGCAGGCACTGTTCCTCGGCGCGGCGAATCTTCCGGGAGTAGAGGTGGCGGCGGTCAGCGCACTGAACGCGTCACTGCTCGCTCCGGGAGGCGACGCGGGAAGACTGACAGTGTTCAGCGAGTCCGCGATCGCGAAGATAGGAGAGTGGTCATTGTGAAGATGAGCGACGTTCTGATAAGACCGTTCGTGACCGAGAAGGCGATGAACCATCTCTCGGGCACACCGACCCAGAAGTTCAGGGACGGGAACAAGATAGAGTTCATCGTCCACCGCGATGCCGATAAACCGGTCATCAAAGCGGCGTTCGAGGAGCGCTTCGAGGTCAAGGTGGACAAGGTCTGGACGAGGATACAGAGAGACGGGAAGCATGCGATCATCAAACTCGCCGACGGTTATTCCGCGGAAGAGGTAGGCATGAGAGTGGGAGTATTCTGAGGTGAGCAAATGGGAAAGAGACTGATCACACAGAGAAGGGGCCGCGGAGGCTCACAGTACCGCTCGCCCGGACACAGGCACGTCGATGACGTGAAGCTCCCCTCCTTCAATGACGGAGAGGGAATAGTGAGCGATATAATACACGCGCCCGGAAGGACGTCGCCTCTCACCGAGGTGGTGTTCGACGGGAAGAAGGACTATCTGCTCGCCGCAGAGGGAATGAAGGTCGGCCAGAAGGTCACCGTTGGCGGCGGGGAGATAAGACCGGGCAACATCATGATGCTGTCGCAGATACCCGAGGGCACGCCGGTTCACAACATCGAAGGCATCCCGGGAGACGGCGGCAAGTACGCCAAGACCGCCGGGACATCCGCATCGGTAGTGAGCAGAGGGAACGTCGTCGTGGTAGAGATGCCCTCCGGGATAATGAAGGAATTCAACCCGCGCTGCCGTGCGGTCATAGGCATAGTCGCAGGCGGCGGAAGGGGCGACAAACCGTTCGCAAAGGCCGGTAAGAAATGTCTCACGCTGAGATCGAGGAGCAAAGCGCACTTCAAGGTCAGCGGAGTGGCGATGAACCCGGTCGATCACCCGCACGGAGGCGGAAGCCACCCGCATGTGGGTAAACCGAGCACAGTAAGCAGAAACGCACCACCGGGAAGAAAGGTAGGACGCCTCTCTCCTCAGAAAAAGAAGAAGAAGTGATATTAAATGGCCAAATCAAAGATAATAGCAGGCTCGGCGAAAGCCTCGAGGAGAAAGGCCAGGAAGAAGGCGAGCGCGATCCAGGCAAGGAGGAAGAAAGAGTTCACGTTCCGCGGTTTTACCATGGACGAGCTTCTTGCGATGCCTTTCGACGAGGTATTGGAGCTCTTGCCCTCCAGGGCCAGAAGGACATACGTGAAGGGATTGAACTACGAGCAGCAGCTGCTGTTCGATAAATTGAAGGATTCCGACGAGCCGGTGAGGACACACCGCAGGGACATCCCGATAATACCGCAGTTCGTCGGCAAGACGGTGTCTGTGTACAACGGGAAGGAATTCAAGGACATAGAGATAAAACCGGAAATGATAGGTCATTTCCTGGGTGAGTTCGCGCTGACGAGGAAACCCCCCGTGCACTCCGGACCCGGAGTGGGAGCGACGAAGTCCTCTAAGTTCATGCCGCTGAAGTAAGGTGATGTGATATGGCAGGATACACAAAGACAACGAACCCGGACACATCGGCCAAAGCCATCGGCAAGGACCTCCCCGTATCACCTAAGATGTCGAGGGAGATATGCGGGATGATCCGCGGAAAGAAAGTGGACGTGGCGGTAAGGATGCTCGAGGAGGTCGTAGACCTCAAGAGGCCCGTACCGCTGAAGAGATTCAACAAGAGGGTGTCGCACAAACCGGGAGTAGGTCCCGGAAGGTACCCCCAGAAAGCGGCGAGGGCGATCCTTGAAGTGGTCAAGAGCGCCTCGTCCAACGCTGAGTACAAAGGTCTCAGCACGGACGAGATGGTCATAACGACCATTTCCGCAGCGCTCGGCCAGACGATCCCCGGGCACATGCCCAGGGCACATGGCCGTGCGACGCAGTGGGACCAGCAGACGGTGAACATCGAAGTGATAATAGAGGAGGTAGAGTAAGCATGGCATCAGAGAGAAGATTCGTTGCCGAGAACATCCGCAGGGTCCTCCTCAAGGAGTACCTCATGAAAGAGGTGAGCCGCGCAGGATTCGGCGGCCTCGATGTTCAGCGCACGCCCATGGGGACACGCGTCGCCCTGACGACGGAGCGCCCGGGACTGATAATAGGAAGGAGAGGTCAGACGATAAAGAACCTTACCGCCGTGATAGAGGAGCGCTTCGGATTCGAGAACCCGCAGATAGAGGTTCTCGAAGTGGAGAACGCTAACCTCAACGCGCAGATAATGGCAGAAAAACTGGCATTCTCGCTTGAGAAAGGGTGGCACTTCAGAAGGGCCGGCCATTCCACCGTAAGGAGGATAATGGACGACGGCGCGATGGGTTGCCATATCATAGTTGCGGGTAAACTCTCCGGACAGAGACACAGGACGGAGAAGTTCAAGAGCGGATTCATAAAGTTCTGCGGCGAGCCGAAGATAGACTTCATGGCACGCGGCTACGCGGTCGCGAAGTTGAAGCAGGGCATCGTCGGCGTGACGGTGGAGATAATGGCGTCGGACGCAAAACTTCCGGCGAACATCACCGTCAAGAGCAGGACGGAGATCGCGGAACAATACCCGGAGATATACAGCAGGATAGAGGCAGGAATACCCGTGGCGGTACCCGAAGAGGAACCGGCCGCGGCCGTTGAACCCGAGACCGAGGAGGGACAGTGATGGCACTCCTCAAGGCCTCTGAGATCAGAGAGATGAGCGCTGAGGAGAGAAATCAGAAGCTCAAGGAACTTAGG
>WQZJ01000042.1 GCA_009780795.1 Methanomassiliicoccaceae archaeon | reverse complement strand
TGAGGGTAGTAGGCCCCCTTCTGTTTCAGGCGACATTCAACTAACGCGCCCTACCCGCCGGTCCACGGGCGGTCATACCGGCTGTATGGACTTGCTCCGATGGGGTGTCGCCGTTTCACCGAATCCCCGGGAACGTCACCGCCTGGCGGATCATTCTGTTTACCGGGTCCGTGTCGTTTCTGGGCCCTTGCCAAGACTCTCGCCCTGCTGAATTTCTCAGCCCATCTTGCCCGTTGGAGGAGGGACCTTCCTCAGCCAGGCCAAAGGCCTTACCGTCGGTCGCCCTCCCTCTCCTAGCAATGCGATTAGAAGATACTGATATTTCAGTCTGTTGTATGAGGCGAGATATATGCATAGAGACGAATACGGTTGTCAGGATGCGACAAGGGATGTTTAGCGATTCGTTATGTTTATCATCAGGAGCCGTCATCAGCGAACGTATGACAGAGTACGAGACCTCCCTTATCCTCTCCTCGGACGGCTGTTCGTCCGCTGTCTGATCCACGGCCGTGTATATTGTCGGCATTATAAAATTGGTTGTCGGGAGATCGTTCCTTCACATTCACTGAGAACAATACTCGCGTTCCGAGAACCGTCCTTCGCTGCCATGAGCGTTCCGTCGCGTCGGCGCAGGTGAGTACTAAGTCATATTCTGCTCCAGGCTTAAAGTTAAGCAATGCTAACTTACTGAATACGAATATTATGTCGGTTCATTCTTCGATCATTGAAGTATCAGGCGTATTTTTTGCGTTGCTATGATGTCACAATTCGTCATGTATCATTGTAGCGATCTCTAAAGCACTATCATATGCTTCTATGGCCTCTTCTTCACTTATTGCGGATGTGGGGATCAATGAAGGATATCTTATCTCCACTCCGTATGTTTGAAACAAGGTAACTCTTTTCGCTATCTTTTCACAGATCTCCGAATGAGGTAACATTTCGACCAGTTTAACAAGATCATGAGTCCTTGAGGAACGATACCATGCTCAAGAAGCTTGGCTTTCAGCAGTTTTTCAAGATACTGCTGACAGTGGAAGCATATTCCTCCATACGGTTTGTAATGATTAGATCTCATTCAGCATGATAAGTTCCAAGTCCACAGAGGCCTTTTCGAGGTAGTCTTTTGATTCAGGACTCATATGCTACCTTCCCGGTTCTCATAATATCTTTGATGAAGGACCCGTCATTATCCTTGTATGCGGAAAATTCTTCCGGAGTGATCACCAATATGTCCATGGCAAGAGGTATCCCGAGTAATTTTCTTCTCACCTCAGGTGCGCGTCGGTAGTAAGAGAGTTCGGTGTCCATGACCACGAGGATGTCCAGGTCGCTTTGGTCATCGGCCTCACCTTTTGCGGCCGACCCGAAGATTATCATCTTTTCGGGATTGAATTCCTCCGCTATTTTTTTCACCACCTGGTCGACCAGACCATAGTTGAACATGATACTTCAATATGATATCGCGCATTTAAGGATGCCGTATTTCTTTTATTTTGGCTTAAGAATTTAAGCAGACAACACTTCGAAAAACAGATATCTGTCGGGATTTTGAGTGCGGGGGAAGGGATTTTGCAACGTCTTTCGAACTGGCTCGGACGGAAAATGCCCTCAGTGTTTCGATTTTTCCTTATTCCGTTTTGAACGAAAAGTATATACCTTACTCACGAGTTAGGGAATTAAGAGTTAGGAACTTTAAATATCGGTGATATCAATGAAAAGATTCTTCGACGAGGGTAGGATGCGAGAACTCAGGTCACTTGAGGAACTTTACGGATACAACGAATTCACATTTGCAGTGATATACGGCCGCCGGCGTGTGGGAAAAACAAGCCTTATCAATGAGTTCATAGAACGCAACAACAGAAAGGCAATAAGATTCACCGCCACCGAGAACACAGATATTGTCAATTTGGAGAAATTCTCCCAAAGTATATTCGAAACTTATCCGGAATTATCATCCTTCAAGAGTTTTCCTACATGGGAGGGCGCGTTCGACCATATCGCAAAGCAGGCAAAAAATGAAAAATTGATCTTGGCGATCGATGAATATCCTTACCTTGCTAAGGCGAATCCCGCCATCTCTTCGGAGTTGCAAAGACACATAGACCTTTTTCTTCAGAGAACGGACATGATGTTGATACTGTGCGGTTCGTCCATGTCGTTCATGGAAAACCAGGTACTCGGCTATCAAAGTCCGTTGTACGGAAGACGTACTGCGCAATACAGGATCGAACCTCTCGACTATTACGACAGTGCCGAATTCTTCGGGAACGCAAGCATTGATGACAAGCTCCTCGGATATGCCGTCACGGGAGGCATACCCTTGTATCTCAAAGTGATATCAAGAGAACCATCGGTGGAGAAAGGAATAGGGAAGGCATTCTTCACGAAAGAAGGTTTCCTCTACGAAGAGCCGCATAACCTTCTGAAACAGGAACTCCGTGAGCCGGCATTGTACAACGCAATAATAACGACCATAGCGAACGGTGCCACGAAACTCAGCGAGATCTCCGCCAAAGTAAAGGAAGAAGACAGCAAAGTTGCAAAATACATTAGAAATCTGATGAACCTTAAGATTCTCGAAAAGGAATTGCCGATGTTCGCGAAGAACGAACGCAGCGGCATATACCGTATCAGGGACAATATGTACCGTTTCTGGCACCGTTTCGTTCCAGATACGGTGACCATGATAGAGAACGGTAACGAACACATCTATGAGAAAAGAGTCAAACAGTTCGTCCCGGATTTCATGGGACCTGTTTTCGAAACTGCCTGCAAGCAGTATCTTCTGAGACTCAATGCCAAAGACCGGTTACCGTTCACGTTCAATTCCATCGGCGGATGGTGGGGAGGCAACCCGATAACAAAAAAGGAAACGGAGATAGACATCGTCGCCTCATCCAAAGACGGAAAACTGATACTGGGCGAATGCAAATGGAAGAACAAAGAAACGGGGTCGGATGTTTACAAAGATCTTAAGGAAAAGGCGGCGATGTTCGCTGAGAATGACATATATTACTACATATTCTCAAAATCTGGATTCACTTCTGGTTTAAAAGAAGAAGCGGAACGGAACAACAGACTCACACTTGTGACGCCTAAGGATCTATTAAATGTACATAAGTTGGGCAAAAAGGAGGTATAGCAAGTATGTCATGGTGCGGGGGAAGGGATTTGAACCCTCGAACCACTAAGGACAAGGCCCTCAACCTTGCGCCGTTGGCCAGGCTTGACTACCCCCGCGCAGTGGTCTGTGATGAGGATAACATAAATAAGCTTTGTCGTTCCCGCTGGTGAAATGATCACAAAGGGTTCTCGCACATCGATACGATGAGGTCCGTGAACTCGAACGTACCCATGTTCCCGCCGACGTCCTTCAGTCTGTATCCCTCTCTGTACGCCTTCTTGACGGCATTCCTGATCACGTTGCCGTCGGATCTCTGACCCAGATAATCCAACATCGCACACCCAGCCAATATCGCTGCAGTTGGGTTCGCCCTGTTCGTTCCCACTATGTCGTACATAGGTCCGTGGTCCGGACGGAATATGCCCTTCTTGTCGCCGATGCACCCCATGGGCATGGTCTCCGATCTTCCGGACAATGTGGTCATGACGGCATCGATATAATCACTCCTGAGGCTGGTGGCGATGATGAACCTGACCTTCTCCGGGTTCGTCATAAGTATCTTGACGACGTCGGTGTACGATATCTCGTCGCCCTGTATCGCCGACCCCTTCATGGCGTCATGGAACTCCTCTGTGAGTATCCTCTTGGACAGTTCCATATGGTCGCCGTCGTGCGCCAGCACTATTTCCTCTCTTTTGTTGACTTCCGCGACCAGTTTTGCCGCCTTGCATAACCGTTTGCATTTATGCGAACTTATACGCCTTTCTGCCGTGACACCGTCCAGATCGACCCGTTCCACGATACCTGAGGCCACGTCAGCCCTCTCGGTGACGAGGAACGCGTCCACGTCACCGGTGCCCATGTCATCCGACAGTTTGTAGAAATATTTCACCTGCGAGGACAGGTCGAACCTTTTGCATATGACGTCGTACGGTGTTTTGTATCCTGCTTCGCCCGTTCTGTCGTCTATGGTGCCGAGGAATATCGCTCTAGATTCGTCTATTATGTCTATCGTTCTGCGCGGAAGCGTCTCACCCGTCTTGAGATAATGTTCGAAACCTGCTTCCGCACTTACGAACTCCATCTCGTCCGTTACAGATTGAATGACACTCACAGCGGCGGCAGTGACCTCAGGTCCTATTCCGTCGCCGGACAGCAAAGCGATCTTTTTCGTGCGGATCACATCCTCTCCGTCAGGCCGGCAACGATGATCGGTAACGATATCGTTGCGTCTCCCTCCACCGTCACGTTATCGGCCGTTTCCTTTACCTTGCCCCAGGACACAGCCTCCCTGACCTGGGCCCCGGACAGAGATCCGTCGAACTCCTGTGCCGTGGTCAGATAGATAGCGTGATCAAGACCTCCGCGGAACTGGTTCCACCATATGACGTGATGTTTTGATATTCCGCCGCCGATGATGAATGCGCCCGTGTATTCTGCGTTGTTCGTGATGTCGCTAAGCGTCTGTTCATCCTTGAAAAGGTCTATCCTAAGGTCGCGGTGATTCTGGTAATACATCCACAGCTGGCATCCGAACGAACCGTCAGTGGGACCGGGCACGAATATGGGAACGTTCTTCCTGTGACACCAGTGCAGTAAACTCTCTTCGTCATCTATACGCGAACCGACGGCGTCTATTATCTCATGTGTCGACAATGATTTCGTGTTCGCGAAGATCTCTTCGAACATCGGTGCGAGACGATCCTCGAGCACCTCACCGTAACATTCGTCCGGAACGAGAACGTTACCTAAGCGGCTGACGCCCTCATGTCTCAGTTTCGCGTCATCCATCATGAAGTCGCCGTGATAGTATGCTTTCCACGTCCTTGAGAGGTCATGGTCCAGCGTGCCGCATGTCGTTATGATGAGATCCACCATACCGTTCTTGACCATATCCACGATAACACCTCTCGTTCCCGTGGCCATGATGCACGCCGGGAAGGAAAGGAATTTCACACATCCCTTCTGCTTGATCATCCTCTCGGCCAGATCGGTCGCGTCCGCGAGCTTCTTCGCCGTGAAGCCTCCCGACTCACTCATCGATCTGAGCAAAGAATCCACTGTCATCCCCTTTTTGACTTTGATGTCCTTCACTGGCACAAGGTCTATCATCAGCACACACCCGAATTAGGTTCTACACGGTCTAACTCATAAATAAAGGGATTGTGCGGATACTTCCGTACGGCGCGGGACAATCGAGATCGTATACATTCACGGATGCAGAACCTCGCTACCGATATCACGGACGTATACGTCAGGTATCTATACGCGTCACGAGTTCTCCGTTGCATGATGATGATCCTGCGCAGCTTGGGATACGATGATGTTCTGAGAGCATCGGAAGGGAGACGCGTTTCCGTATGGACGTGCAACACCTGCGCCAAGCTGTGCGGCGTGGGAGGTCAGACGGCTGCGGATAAGCTTGCAGAGAAGCTCAAAAAGGATGGTGTGAACGTCACATCATGCGTATCCGTTTCAGCCGCATGCATAACGGCGAAGGTCATCAGGGCCGCCGCGGAAATACCGGTCGGGACGGACATGGTCATAGCGCTGACGTGCGACATAGGTGTCACCACCGCATCCGACGTGTTCAAAAAGGATGTGCTGGCACCGTTGGCGACCGTAGGTTTTGGATTCGCGGATGAGAACGGTTCGCCGATGGTGACGTCATGTCACGGTTCGCAGACCCCCGTGCCGCTGTCGAAGATAGCGGCGGAAAGGGGCATGTACACAGATCCTTTGGTGTGATCATTCTCACGACGGAAGCTTGTGAGCTTTTTTCGTTCAAACATCATGTTCACATGCTTTCGCTGATTTTCGCGGGCGCGTCCGTTCGCGTGGGTATTAAACCATTATATATATTGACGCAATAATGACCGTTCAACGTTAGGGGTTATGTTAAAATGATAGACATATTGAACGTAGATAATCTGTTGTTCATGATCCCCGTAGCGGCCGTGGTTGCCATGGTGTTCGCCCTGTATTTCTACAGGGACATATTCTCTAAGGACACGGGGACTCCTGATATGCAGAAGATCTCCAACGCCATAAGAGAAGGCGCAATGGCATACTTGGCACGTCAATACAAGACGATCGGAATAATCAGCGTGGTATTGGCAGTGATCCTTGGTCTCGCAGGTGCACTCGGTGCATTCGGCACGACCGACAAATGGACGCTGTCATTAGCGTTCCTCATTGGTGCGGGATTCTCTATCCTGTCCGGGTACATCGGTATGTACATATCGGTCAACGCCAACATAAGGACCGCCAGCGCTGCACGCAGATCGCTGGGCGAGGCATTCAAATGCTCGTTCCGCGGAGGCGCGGTCTCTGGTATTGCCGTAGCGGCATTGAGTCTTTTGGGCGTGTTCGCACTCTTCATAATATTCGATGCGTTTTACGGGGGACTAGCTAAAGTCGATTATACACTCGAGACCATCATCGGGTACGCGTTCGGTGCATCTTTTGCTGCACTGTTCGCACAGCTCGGTGGCGGTATATACACAAAAGCAGCGGATGTCGGTGCCGACCTTGTAGGTAAGGTCGAAGCAGGCATCCCCGAGGATGACCCGAGGAACCCCGCAGTTATCGCTGACCTTGTCGGTGACAACGTCGGTGACTGCGCGGGACGCGGTGCGGACATCTTCGAATCCACGGCAGCGGAGATAATCGGTGCGATGGTCATCGGTTTCGCGGTCTTCAAGATGCTGGGCGGACTGGCAGAGGATGCGGTATGGATATACCTGCCCCTCGTGCTGATCGCGTTCGGTCTGATCGCTTCGCTGATAGGAATATTCGTCGTTCGCATGAAGAATGATGACACGAATATCTACAGAACATTGAATATAGGGTATTACGTCACAGCGGCTCTGATAGTCATTTCGATGGCGTTCGTGACATGGTGGATGCTTCCGGCCGATATGTGGTATTGGTTCTTCGGATGCGGTCTCATAGGTATCGCGCTGGGTATTGCGATCATATTCATCACGCAGTACTACACGGCGGGCGCATGGAGACCGGTCAAGAAGATAGCGAAGGCATCCGAGACAGGTCCGGCGACCAACGTGATAGAAGGTATCGCGATGGGTCTCGAGACAACGGTCATGCCCATAATCGCGATAGTTCTGGCGATAATAGGTACGTTCACGCTTGGGTCCATGGCAGGGTTCGACGACAAGACGACGTTCATCTTCGGTCTGATGGGTACCGCGATCGGTACGATCGCGATGCTCGGATCCTCGGCATTCATTCTCGCCGAGGACACCTTCGGCCCGATAACGGACAACGCAGGCGGCATCGCAGAGATGAGCAACCAGCCGAAAGAGGTCCGTGACAGGACGGATAAGCTGGACTCCGCCGGTAACACCACAAAAGCGCTTACCAAAGGATATGCGATGGGATCCGCCGCACTTGCGGCGTTCCTGCTGTTCGCGGCGTACTTCGAGATCGTCGCGATTAAGACGGGATCGGATCTGTACCACGTGTTCATGGGCGTCGGTGTCAACATCGGTAACCCCATAATATTCGCGGGTGCGCTGGTCGGAGGTATGTTGGTGTTCTTCTTCGCAGCTCTTGCCATAAGAGCTGTGGGGACGGCCGCCGGAGCGATGATCGAAGAGGTCAGGAGACAGTTCAGGGAGAACCCCGGAATAATGGAAGGAACGGCGGAGCCGAGCTACAGCCAGTGTGTTGATATCGCAACGCGCGGTGCGCTGAAGGCGATGGTGTTCCCGGCGCTCCTGCCCATAGTCGTACCTGTCGGTTTCGGTCTGATATACAGGTTCGCGTTCCCTGAGCACGCACCCTACGCAGTAGGTGCGCTGATCATGGTCGGTACCATCGTCGGTATCCTCATGGCCAACTTCCTCAACAACGGAGGAGGTGCATGGGACAACGCGAAGAAGTACATCGAAGAGGGCAACCACGGCGGCAAGGGCTCGCCGGCACACGCTGCGGCAGTTGTGGGCGACACGATCGGCGATCCGTTCAAG
The DNA here is from genome assembly GCA_009780795.1 of Methanomassiliicoccaceae archaeon. Lineage (GTDB taxonomy): Archaea > Thermoplasmatota > Thermoplasmata > Methanomassiliicoccales > Methanomethylophilaceae > Methanomicula. Next base: position 1,709 of record WQZJ01000042.1, on the reverse strand, counting down.
GACACCGCCGGTCCGTCGATACACGTGCTCGTGAAGCTGCTGTCGACGATATGCCTGGTGACCGCTGTGCTGTTCATCGCGTCGTAAAAACAATTTAACGAAATTCCAGCCGGGCCTTCGGCCCGGCAACCTTTACTTTTTCACACTCTTCTGTTAAGCCAAACCATCAATGAAACTTACGCCAAACCATCAATGAAACTTACGCCAAACCGTCAATGAAACTTACGCCAAACCGTCAGTTATTTAAATATGAAATGACGTCTGGACATTATGGCGGAAAAATACCTCAGTCGTATCATCGATAAAGATGTAAAAGAGCACCTGGAATTTATGGGTGCTATACTAATCGAAGGTCCGAAATGGTGCGGAAAGACACGGACATCAGAGGAATTCGCCAAAAGCTCACTGAAGATAACGAACACCAATCAGATAGAGTACCTCACTCTGATGACGGAGAACGGGTCATTCGGCTTCCTTAAAGGGGAGCCGCCCATGCTGATCGATGAATGGCAACACGTTCCGGGGATATGGGACGCCGTAAGGACCACGGTGGACGATCGCGGAAAAAAGGGACAATTCATTCTCACGGGTTCTTCGGTCCCGCCGAGAGGATCCACTTTACATTCCGGTGCGGGGAGGATAGCTAAGCTTACCATGAGGACAATGAGTCTCTTCGAATCCGGTGAGTCCAACGGAAGCGTATCCCTGAGCGGTCTCTTCGATCCGAACTACAAGGTGGATGGATATTCCTCGCTGTCATTGGAGGATCTTGCCGCAGTCATCGCGCGCGGAGGATGGCCGGAAAGCCTGAACGATACCAAGAAGAACGCATCAAGGATAGTCGCCCAGTACCTGAAGGCTGTGATAAATTCGGACATGTCCCGTATCGACGGCACCGAAAAGGACCCCGAGACGACCAGACGTATCATAGAATCCATAGCGAGGAACGTATCCACGTATGCCAGCATGGAAACGATAAGAAAGGAGGCGGTACAAGAGGGAGGCACGCTTTCGATAAACACGTTAAAGAACTATCTTGATGCCATGCAGCGTCTTTTTCTTACGGAAAGCCTGCCGGCATGGAACCCGCACTTACGTTCGCGAACTCGGCTCATAACATCCTCGAAATGGCATTTCACGGACCCATCCATAGTCCTATCCGCACTGAAGGCATCATCCGATGCGATTCTCAAGGACTACAGGACGTTCGGTCTCATCTTCGAGTCGATGTGCGTGAGAGATCTCCGCATATACTCTCAGCCGCTGGACGGTACCGTTAGTCACTTCCGTGACAACAACGATAACGAGGTCGATCTGATAGTTGAACTGCCGGGAGGGGAATGGGGCGCCGTAGAGGTGAAGTTGGGAGGTGACGATATTGAGGAAGGAGCAGCGAATCTCGTGAAATTCAGAAAAAGGATAGACACGGATAAGATGAGGCCTCCCTCATTCCTGATGGTCCTCACCGCCGGACAGTTCGCGGTCAAAAGACCGGACGGGGTCCTTGTGGTACCGATAGGATGCCTGAGGGACTGAGGCCACAGTGCATCCTTCCCGTTCTTCCTCCCTCATTCCTGAGGATCCCGGCCATCTCTTGAAAGAAGGGCGGGTGCGCAGGCTTTTCTTCTTTATAAGAACTGTGTTTCATAATTCCCTCACACCGTCGCTCTCTTCATCATGTTGAAGCATTCGATGTTCTGTCCGATCTC
>WQZJ01000041.1 GCA_009780795.1 Methanomassiliicoccaceae archaeon | reverse complement strand
GCCGTCTGATACAAGAGGGTGCGGTGATATCATCCCCCGGAGTACCGTATGCGTTCGACGAAGAGGGCGAAAGACGTGCGAAAATGATAATACATGATGTCCTGCCCCTCGGCGTCGCGGTGATGGCCATCGCAAGCATCGGTCTATCGTTGTTCGGGATAACAGCGGATGATGTCGTCGCGGAGAGAAATGAGATGCGATAGGATTCTGACCGAAATCAACGGCCCCTTGGATCAAATAAGAACGGGGTGAATCTCTCGGCTCTGATCGATGTATAAATTGATCCTTATGTACTGAGAACGGCAGGGAACTGCGCCGCCGTTGTTGTGTAACTAATTTATACTCATCATAAAAGACCTAAAAATATGGCAACGACCGCCGCAGCGACGGCGACACCAATGGCAATTATCCATGATACTTTGGTGTATTCGAGAGAACGTGTTTTGAATCCAAATTCCGAACTGCGCAAGTTATGATCGGCAACGATCACAGCCTTCTCATATCTAGATTTCATTATTTCATCGAGGTCGCTTTTTACCGCCATGAGTTCTTTACTGTATATCTGCATAAATCTTCTGAAATACATGTAATTGGACCTTGGGATATTGTATAGATTCATTGTTAACTCTGTCTTGCGCTTCCACTGCTTGAGGCTCTCTGTGGGATTCTTTCCTATAACGTGCCTTCCACTGTCCGATGTGCTTTCCATTGCGTCTATGAACGCATTCGCTATCGTCTCTTCGACCGATCCTTTGTCCATAGTCATCAGCAATCTCATTGCCGTACAGTCAGCGGGCGTATCCGAACATCCGTCCAATATCTTTCTGAACTCTTTCCAGAGCTTTTCATTCAAACTCGTCTTTTCCATGTTATCGTCGGGTGTGATGGAGCATATCCCTCGTTCATCAAGTATTTTTATCGCTATCGTGCCCCACTCGCAAGAAGCCGTTATATCCCATGCATCGTCCCCTATGAATGAATATTCGAACGACCATCCAGGATCACTGTGCTCCTTGTTATTTTGGTTCTTCGTATAGACATGATCGGACTGTCGTAAAGATCGATATCTGTTGAACCTGTTGATCTTCTCTTTGACATAGTCTTTGGAGAACATACAGCCTGACGTACTCGGTAACCACCCATATTTCGTTATCGGCAAGAAACTCACTCTGACCTCAGATGGTCAAGGATATCCTGTCGGCCTTTCTCAGCTTCATTCCCATGATGCTTGCCTTGGGATAGATATCCTTACCTTTGTATTCATAATCGATCAGTCCCGATACAACTAAAACGTCCAAGACCTTTTTGTCATCATTTATCAGGGCGGTTGCTCCGTCGTAGTATTTGATGAAGGTTTCATACATGTCGTTCCCTTCTGCTTCTGTACACATTTTGCCCACCTGCGCCTGATCTGCTCGATTACGGACGATATTACTCGCCTATATAACGATTTCCAGTTTAATAATACTTGGTGCGAGACTCCGTCGAAATAAGCGAATCTATTCCTATGGACGTATGCTAGACACAGGATGATTTCAGACAAAGTCACAGATGTGCCAGCAGAGACGAGTTGGCGACAATGACTGATATATGCACGCTCATTATCCTCTGATCGTTTGAAAAGAAATGTTAAGATGTCTGGAACAGTGGCCCTCTATCATTTTTTGCATCAGGTCAGGGTCCTCGACTTCCTTGAGGTACTAGATCGGCGCACGCAGACGTGCGCCGGCCGCCGATTAATGGCAGCTGCCGCTACCGCAGGACGAGCAACCTTTCACGTTAGGGTTGTGTATCGTCAGTCCGGTACCGTAGTTGGGGTCATCGACGAACTCGATCACACAGTCATCCAACTCCTTTGCCGTCTCTGCGTCGTAGAACAGTGAGAAACCCTCCGAGGCGAACACTTTGTCCCCGGTCTCCGCGTTCTCCTGGAACGACATACCGAACTGAGGTCCGGAGCACGCCATCCCTGCGAGATATATCTTCACGCCGTAGCCGACCTTGTTGTTCTTCTCGAGAAGCCCCGAGATGAATTTTGCCGCATCCGATGTTATTGTTACCATGGTTATCACTTAACACTCTGAAGTAAAAGGCAGTATATAAGGGAAACTGAGGGTCCCCCTTGTTAAGGAATCGCTGCTCATTCAGGGAACATCTCCTTGTATCTGCGGAACGCGGTCGCCTGTGAGCGCGTCATCGATATCACTGAACCTATCTGCATCGACTCCAGTATCTCATCCTTCGTCGCACCGTATTTCACCGCCAGCTGCATCTGTACCGTCAAACAATGTTCGGCACCGAGCGCGGCGGCCGCCGATATCGCAGCCAAATGCCTAACCTTCTTGTCAAGCCTCGCCTTACCATAGAACACCGATCTGTTTATGCTCACGAACGGCAGGAAAAGGTCCGGGCGCTCGGAAAGCACCTGATTCACCATCGGTACGTATCCGTATTCCTTCTCGATGCTCCTCAACGTCTTCTCCACCATCTCCTCATCAGATATGTCTCTGGGCATGGACGTAAATCGGCAACTATCGATTAAAAGCTATCCCGACGGACACGCCGCATATCGCCGTTCTGACGACCGCTTGGCGAAATGTAGTATAACTGTAGTACGTCCCCTTTAATTGGGCAGGTCCCGTGAATGAGACAATGATGAAAGATCAGAGGTGGTGAACAGAAAAATGGAAACTGCAGAATTATTGAACGAATCGTTCGCGGACATCGGGAAGAAGTATGGTTATGAGTCTGTCACGGCAGAATTTTCCAGCTTCAAAGAATTTAAGGTAAAGTGGAGGAGAAGCTGCGGATGGATAGAACTCGAGGTGAGTGATTACCTCAAAGATGCACCGCGGGACGTCATGGAAGGTATGGCGGATACGATATTCTCGAAGATCACAAGAAGGTCCAGGAACGGATATCCTCAGCGAATGATGGAATGGATATCCTCTGATGACTTCGTAAGAGGGAAACAGAGAACATACATGGAAAGATCGCGCAACGTGACGGGAACTCCGGTCGGTGAGCATGTCGATCTGAAAGACTCATATGAAAGGCTAATTGCGTTGGGGCTGGCGGAACGTGACGGCGATCTGATGATGACGTGGACGAAACAGCCGAACATGAAACGCATAGGGTACTGCAGTGTTCTGATGAAGGTTGTGATCATATCGTCCATGCTGGACTCCGAGTCGGTACCGGAATTTGTGACGGATTATGTGCTTTACCACGAGTTGATACACGTAGGCAAGGGCTTCGATCCGTTCGGTCAGCGGCATGGTGCGGACTTCCGTGCGCTCGAACGTCTGTATCCGATGCAGAGGGAGGCGGAGGAGTGGCTGAGGAAGCTGCGGCTCTATCTTTGACGGAGGACGACCAGAAAAGGACGATGAACGGAAGGAAGGGTGTCCCCCGGCGATAACACGTCCTTTCATCGTCCGACGATGACGCCGGCCTCGGGACACTGACCCCGCCGGGAGTATGTGTCGGGTCCCGGGGTTGTCTTCCGGTCACGGCAAGCGAAATCACATCGCAGCTACCGCAAGGACCCTAATAACGGAACCTCTGTACGCCGGACCGTATCACGGACCTTCACTGATCGGGCCCCATCATCGCTCCGGCACCTTCCGCTACATTGAACGGCGATATAAACATAACGACCGAAAGTCTATTTAATGAACGGAATATAACACGCCCGATACTATGCATTGGGCAGATGTGATAGCGGATGAGATCATAAAGAAGTGCGACAGGCCGTTGATAGCCACCGGCATAAGCCCGACCGGGTTCATCCATGTCGGCAGCCTCAGGGAGGCGATAACCGCGGAGGCGGTGCGCAGCGCGACGGAGAGCAAAGGCTCCGATGTCCGCTTGATATATCTGATAGACTCGTTCGACCCGCTCAGAAAAAGATACACGTTCCTGCCCGAATCGTTCGAAGAACATGTCGGGAAGCCCATATGTCGTATACCTTGCCCATGCGGTGAGCACAACACATACGCGGAACATTTCATCATGCCCTTCCTGGACGCCATAGATGCCATAGGCGTGAAATGCGAGATAATATGGACCCATGAGCTTTACGAACAAGGCAAGTTCGCGGATGCCATCGATGCATCCATTGTAAAGCGTGAGAGGGTCATCGAGATACTGACGAAGGTATCTCAAAAAGAGAAGAATGATAACTATGCGCCGTACAACCCCCTGTGTCCCGAGTGCGGGAGATTCGTCAAACAGCCGGACCTTGACTCCTATGAGTTCCCTTACCTGAAGTATAAATGCGAGAAGTGCGGCCATGAGGGTGCCGCCGACATAAGGAAAGGTGACGGTAAGCTCACGTGGAGGTTGGAGTGGCCTGCGAAGTGGAAGATGTTCGGCGTCTCCGCTGAACCGTTCGGTAAGGACCATGCGGCCGCCGGCGGTTCATATGACACCGGGGAACTGATAGTAAAGGACATCTTCGGCGGCGAGGCACCGTATCCGATCCCCTATGAGTTCGTCCAGCTCAAGGGAAAGGGACAGATGCACAAGTCCACGGGATCCTCGGTCACCGGCATAGATGCGATAAGCATGACCCCTCCTGAGGTACTTGTGTACACGTTCCTCAGGGTCAACCCTGAGAGACATATAGACTACGATTCGGAGATGGGCATACTGGACATGGCGGACGAGTACGACCGCATGGAATCGTTGTTCTTCGAGGGCGGCGCGACCGAGGCGGAGGAGAACGCTGTGCGTGCATATGAGCTGTCGAAGCATAACAACATGCCTGAGAGCATGCCGCTCCACATACCGTACAGACATCTGGTGAACGTCGTTCAGATGGCGGACGACGTCGACGGGATCATCGGGATACTCAAACGGAACGGCGACTTCAACGATGCATCGGACAGCGACCTGGCTCGTTTGGACCGGAGGATAGAATGCGTCAGGTTCTGGCTGAACAGCTTCGCACCCGACCAGGTGAAGTTCTCCGTGTCGAAGGGGATGCCTGACGTCAGATTATCGGATGATGAGAAAGAATATTTGGTCATGTTACTGTCTTCGCTCAGTGCGTCCGAGTGGAACGCTGAGAGCATACACAACATCGTGTCCGAGGCCGGAAAGAACTCAAAGATCGGTACCAAGGGCGGGTTCCAGGTGTTGTACAAGATACTGATAAACAGGACCTCCGGTCCGAGGCTTGGACATTTCCTGGCGACCATGGAGAAGGACTTCGTGATCGGCAGGATAAAAGAGGCGTCAGTCTGACCGTTCGATAAAGGAAAGGGCCTTGCGGCCCTTATAATATACCAAGGTCTGTGAGCTTCTCCGGAAGGTACTTGTCCGTCACGAAATCAAGACCGTACTTGGCCAGCGCCTGCTGCTCAGCCTTTTTCTTCATGCTCAGCATCGCCTCTATCTCCGACACCCAGAACTGGTCCTTGAACCTCGGGTCCGAGAGCTCGCTCTTGAGCGCGCTCACGTCCTGATCGCTCAGTTTGTCCGTGGGCAGCTTATAGTTGAGGATGTCAGTGGCGGTTATCCCGATGAACTGCGACGTGGGCGTCGCCAGATAGTCGGATATGTGCGCCGTCTTGATCGCTCCGTATGCGACCGACGCGAATATACGGAATGACCAGGGATCACCGTCGGTGAACACCGTCACCGGAAGCTTCAGCTCCTCGTTCAGACGTTTTATGAACCTTCTCGTGCTCCTCGCCGGCTGTCCCTTCAAGTGTACGAGTAAAGCGTTATATTTTTCGTCGAAACCGTTCTCCACGAGACGGTCGAACATACCGCCTGTCTCGATGGCTACGATGAACTTCGCCGTTCCGGGTTTCAATGCTACCTTGTCCTTCTCGACGTTGAACGGTATACCGTACCCGGTGTCCGGAACGTCATCACGGCAGTTGAGCGTCTGTTTGACGCCTTTCCTGTTCGTGGCGGTTATCGTTATATCGCCGATCACCCTCGCACCGTCCTCCTCAGGACGCAGTTTAAAATCCTCACGCATGCAGTTGGATGTTATCTCAAGGTCCTCGGCGAGCATGTTGCTCTCGTCCTGCGAGTTGAACTTACCATAGCCCCAGCCCTCCGAGATATAGTACATCTCTCTCAGGGTGGATGACCTGTTGCTATCGATCATGGTATCTATGAAGTCGATCATGTGGAGCGTTCTGAGCATCATCATCGCTCCCTTGACCGTCTTACAGTTACGGTTGGTCTGCAGGTCGCCGTACTTCCATACGTTATGCCTCGGATCGAATTCTATATTGTTCTTGGACCTTAACGGAAGGTTCATCGACGGTATGTCGCCGTCGTTCAGCTGTGTGTATACGGAGTCGACTATTTTGTTCAGTCTCTCCAAGGTCATGTTCTGGCGCTCATTCGTCATCTTCGGCCCCTCCTTTTCCGTTCTCCTCATCGTCATCGGAAGAATACTCCTCTTCCTCTTCGGCCGTTTCTTCTATTATGTCGGCCTCACTCTCGGTGACGTCCATGCCTTTTATTCCCCAGTCTCCCGGCAGCGGGTCGGCGCCCATCACGAACGCTGAGTTCACGCCCGATAGGTATATGTCGGTCTCCGAGAACGTGTCCGCCATATCCCCGACCAGGTCGAAAGATATGCTGACGGACGTGAACGGCGGGACATCCAGGACCTCCCAGTTGACCTTGCCTTCATCGTTCATATCTTTGAAGTATCCCGTGAGGAGCGTCTCATTGACCGCTTCCTTGGGGACCTGCGCGTGCAGGCGGAACGAGCGCTCCGCCCGGGTGTAGTTGTACACGTTGTACGTGACGTTCTTCACTTTGCTCTTGGGATCGTAGGAGCTCTTCGGCTCCACCCAGACGACGTTCATTATCTTCGATATCGTCCTGCTCAGGTCCGGAACCGGACGGTTGAGCATCTTTGCTGACTTCGATGCCATCTCCGGCAATATCTGTTGGACGATCTCGAACTTGGCATGCGTCTTGTGCTTCCTGTCCTTCTTGTTAAGGTGGCTCTTAAGATTCCTGGCGCACAGTCTGAGCGCCAGGTTTATCTCGCTCTGTATCTCGCCGATGTTGGCTATAGCTTCCTTCCCTTCGGATGTGAACGGAACCTTGGTCGACGCCACGTGCACGAGTATTATCGCCGGACCGTAGGGTATACCGGAACCTCCTCTCTGTTCGAGTCCGTATCTCCTCCAGTCCATACTCTTGACCGCTTCTGTTATGACGCATGCGCCCGGTTGGTACAGCAGCGGGACACGGTTCGCTATCCTCAGTATGGAGACTTCCTTATCGGCAGGTATGTCGCCGCCGTAGACTATGCCCGCCTCGACGATGAACGGATTGCCGTTCACCGCTTTCGGCGCGCGTGTCACCGGCTGTGCGTAGTAGTCGGGCCTCATGCCCTCAAGGACGTGCATCAGCCCCTTCTTGATCAGTGTGTCGCCGATCGGCGACAGACAATCCGTCTGCGGGGCCATTATCTTGACCGTCTCGATCGCCTTCAGTATGGCGACGCAGTCCTCCCTCATCACCGCGGAGGTCTTCTTGTCCTTCACACCGGACACCTGCAGTATCTCCTCGGCTATCCTGTCAGTTATCCTGGACAGGTCGCCCTTCATGAACGCCTTGAGGGTCTTATGCTGCGTGTTCTGGATCATCTTCTGGAGGTCGCCCACCTCCAATCCCTGCGGATGCGGTTTGATCTCTTTCGATTTGACGGGCATCGTCTCCGTGGCCCTCTCGAACACGTATCTCTTACCGTCCGGATCGTCGAACGTTATCCTGGCGTGCGGGTTGACGATGGCCGTGTTCTTCAGGTATTCGAAAATTGATTGTTTTCCGGTTATGTATCTTCCCTTGGTGCAGTAGTCGACACGCGTCCCGTGGTCCTTTCCTTCCCACGTGAACGGTTCATCGTTGGTCACGATGGGCCGGTTTATCTTCGTATCGATGACAAGGTCCATCTTCCATGCGACGGCGTCCGCGCCGGCGATCTTGGATTTGATGTGCGCAGGTTTCCCGGTACTTATGTTACCGAACATGACCGTCGCCGAGATACCGATACCTTGCTGACCTCTTGATTGCCTGAGCGCATGGAACCTCGATCCGTACAACAGACGTCCGAACACATTGGACATCATCTTGTGCACGATACCGGGGCCGTTGTCCTCTATCGATATATTATAATCGTCATCGTTCGCGCGTTCCACCTTGACGTACAGGTCAGGGAGTATGTTTGCCTCCTCGCATGCGTCCAGCGAGTTGTCCACAGCTTCCTTGACGCCCATCAGAAGGGATTTCGAACGAGAATCGAATCCGAGGATATGCTTGTTCTTCTCGAAGAACTCCGATATCGCTATCTCCTGCTGTTTCTTTGCAAGCTCATGTGCGATGGACCCTTTTCCGCCTTCGTCCATCTCATTAACATTATCTTTATCTGAGTGCATCCGATTACGTAATTGAGGCATCTTTATTAAAGATTTTTCGTACTAGTCATCGCCGTTTACGACGTTACGCACGAATTTTCAGCGAATATGCACGGATATGAGGTCATCTGCCCTACGGGTCGTCGCTCTCGAACGCCTCACCGCAGTACGGGCAGACGCCGGCATCCTCCGGCACTTCGCGTCCGCACTCGGAACATTCGAAGTAGTTGGCCTTCTTCACCCTCAGGTCCTCCGGTACGTCGATGTACTCGCCGCACTTCCTGCAGCACACCTCTCCGGGGAGCACGACGGTACCGCACCTGCTGCACCTACCGTAACCCTGCGGATATAGGCGACCTTCCCTCTCCAGCCGCTCCCTGGTCCTCTCGAGATTACGCCTCATCCACCATACGATCATGACTATCAGCACGAACGGCAGCACAAGTACGAACAGTACATCTGCCAGCAAGTTCAGCATGCTCGTGCCGTCCGGTATCACGTACTGCGGCAGATATATCAGTTCAAGCGTGAACACCGCCAGCATCACCGCGGCGAAGATCAGCTGATGCTCTATCTTCTTGACGCGGAACAACCTCAGTATGAAATATGCAATTATAGCGATACAAAGACCGCCCAGCATGGTGACGAAGCCCGCCGCCACCAGCAGGGACGCTGCCGCCAGTGCCAGCACCATACCTATCGGCTGCGCCGCACTCGTCTCCCTGAATCGCTGAAATCCGCTCTTCCTATTCTCATCCATTGAGGCGCTGAACGGTATCGTCATATAAAAAATGCCCGAAGACAATAAAACACTAATATGCCATCCCTTATCGTGGTGTATTCGCTGAAAAGGAGGTGTGACCGTTGGCTACGATCGAAGAACAGATAAAAGAGCTTGAGGAGGAGATAGCCAATACCAAGTACAACAAGGCGACACAGGGTCACATCGGAAAGCTCAAAGCAAAGATCGCACGCCTGATGAACGAGCAGGAGAAAAGGAGATCCGCCAAGGGCGGCGGAGGCAAAGGATACGGTGTCAAGAAGTCCGGGAATGCAACGGTCGCACTGGTCGGTTTCCCCAGCGTCGGGAAATCGACGTTACTGAATCAGCTCACCGACGCCAAGTCCGCCACCGGTGCATATCACTTCACCACATTGGATGTGATACCGGGCGTCCTTGAGTATAATCACGCGAAGATACAGATACTTGACATGCCCGGATTGATAAAAGGTGCGTCCAAGGGCAAGGGGAAGGGAAGGGAGGTCATAGCCGCCGCCAGGTCCGCGGATGTTATATTGTTCGTGGCCGATGTGTTCTACCCCGACCTCTCCATATTGGGCGGCGAGCTTTGGGATGCCGCCATAAGGATCAACCAGAAACCTCCGGACGTCGTCATAACGTCGTCCGACTACGGCGGCATATCGATAAAGCCCACCATCAGACTGACGAAGATAGACGAACAGCTCGCAGCGGAGATGG
>WQZJ01000040.1 GCA_009780795.1 Methanomassiliicoccaceae archaeon | reverse complement strand
CATAGAGGCATGCGGACAGACCGCAGCCAACATAGAGAAGGCGACGTCCAGGAGAGGCTTCGACAGGAGGATCTTCCAGGATGGAATTTATATTGTTGAAAGGTCACACAAGGTGAGAGAATGAGCGTCAAAACGTTAACGGATCTACCCGGTCTCAAAGAGGACCATTTGGCGCAGCTCGCCGAGATGGGCATAAACAGTGTTGCTGACATGAAGAAGGCGCTCGGCGACGAGGCCACCGCGAAGGAACTGATCAAAACACTCTCGGGCGTCGGGCCGAAGACCGTCGACAAGTGGAAGACGGAACTCGAGAACGTCGGCGAGGTCGAGAAGGTCAAGAAGGAGACGAAGCCCGCTGAGGTAGTCGTGGTCGAGAAGGACGACGATGTATACACGGTCAAACTGAAACCGGAGCTCGATGACGAGACGGAGGACGCGATGGCCAAGAGGGCGCTGATAAGCGGCCGCAGACCCGCGTTCAAGAGACAGGAGTGGTTCCGCTACTCCAAGCTCGGCGAGAAATGGAGAAGGCCGAAAGGTATACACTCGAAGATGAAGAGAAAGCTGAAGCGCAGACCGCCGGTGGTCCTCATAGGTTACCGCGGTCCGGTGCTGGCGAGGAACCTCCACCCGTCCGGGTTCGAGGAGAAGCTGGTCTTCAATGTGGATGACCTTGACGGTGTCGATCCGAAGAGGCAGGCGGTGCGCATAGGCGGCGCCGTAGGAACGAAGAAGAGAATAGTCATAGAGGACAGGGCCGAGGAACTCGGCATACGCGTCCTCAACAGGATGGTGTGAACATGGATCTAAGCAATCAGAAGAGAATGGCGGCGGAGATCCTCAAATGCGGCGAGAACCGCGTCTGGATCGATCCGGAGAGGATCGAGGATGCCGCGGACTGCATAACGCGCGCCGACGTAAGGACGGCCATCGCGTCCGGTCTGATAGCGGCGAAACCGAAGAAAGGTTCGTCCAAGGGCCGCACGCGCCATATGCTCAACCAGAAATCCAAAGGAAAGAGGAAGGGCCCCGGGTCCAGGAAAGGTACGGACAACGCACGCCTTCCGGACAAGAGGAGATGGATATCCATCATAAGGCCGATACGCGATGAGCTGAAGAAGCTCAGGGACGAAGGAAAGATAACACCGTCCGTGTACCGCATGTACTACCGTAAGGCAAAGGGCGGCGTGTACAAGAGCCGCAGGAACATCAGGCAGCATATGATGTCCGAAGGCCACCTGAAGGAGGAGATCTGATGGCGACCGGACCAAGATACAAGGTACCCTTCCGCAGAAGAAGGGATAACAGGACGGACTACTACATACGCAAGAAACTGCTGACGTCCGGCGAACTGAGGGCGGTGGTCAGGAGATCATCCAAGAACATCACGATCCAGTTCGTCAAGTTCGGCATGGGCGGCGACGCTGTCGTATCGTCGGCATCGTCCGCTGAGCTGAAAGCGCTCGGCTGGGGGCACGCATGCTCGAACATACCGGCCGCGTACCTCACCGGGTACCTCGCCGGCAAGAAGGCGAAGGATGCGAGTGTGGAGTACGCAGTGCTGGACATAGGCATGCAGACGCCCGCCAAGGGTGCGGTGCTGTTCGCGGCGGTCGCGGGAATGATCGCGGCCGGTCTGGAGATACCGCACGGCGAAGGCGTTCTGCCGGCGGACGAGAGACTGTTCGGCGCACACATCTCGGAAGGGATCCGTGCTGATGTCGACAAGGCGATCGCGGCAATGGGCGGAAAGCCCAAAAAGAAGAAGGAGGCTGAATAAGATGGATTGGATCCCCAAGACAAGATTGGGACAGATGGTCCTCAACGGCGAGGTAACGACCATGAGCGACGCGCTCGCCACCAAACTGCCGCTGCGCGAGGCGGAGATAGTCGATATCCTGTTACCGGAACTGAAAGATGAGGTCATAGACCTCAACATGGTGCAGAGGATGACCGACTCGGGCCGCAGGGTAAGATTCGCGGTAACGTGCGTGGTCGGCAACGGCGACGGGTTCGTCGGTGTCGGCAGGGCGAAGGGCAAAGAGGTCGGACCGACCATCAGAAAGGCCATAGACAACGCCAAGCTCAATATAATAGAGATAAAGAGAGGATGCGGGTCATGGGAGTGCGGATGCGCCCAGCCGCATTCGCTGCCGTTCGAGGTGCAGGGAGAATGCGGCTCCGTAGTGGTGACGCTGAAGCCTGCACCGCGCGGAATATCGCTGGCTGTAGGCGACGTTGCCAAGAGTCTTCTGACGCTTGCCGGCGTTCGCGATTCGTGGGGCTTCGCCAGAGGGAACACCAAAACGAAGGTGAACTACGCCCTGGCGACGTTCGAGGCACTGAAGCAGACGACGCGCGTACGTGTGACGGACACGCAGAGAAGCAAGCTGAACATCGTTTCGGGACCGATCGGCATAACCGTTTCGGAGACGAACGTCGACAAGGAGGTGTGAGCATGTACGCAGTCATACGTGTCCGCGGGCAGCCCGATGTCAATGTCGATGTCCGGAGGACGATGGAGCTGATGAACCTGACGAGGGTGAACCACTGCGTCATAGTCCCGGAGAACGACGTGACGAAGGGAATGCTTCAGAAGGCCAAAGATTACATAACATGGGGCGAGATCGACGAGACGACGCTCACCGATATGATACGCGTCCGCGGCAGATTGTCCGGCGACATAATCATAACGGATGAATACCTGAAAACGAATACCGAGTTCGAAACGGTCGGCGACATGGCCAAGGCGATGTTGGACGGCGGTTACAAGATGAAGGATGTCGAAGGCGCAAAAGCGGTCTTCAGACTCCATCCGCCCGCAAAGGGATATAAGGGCATCAAACGCTCATACCGCAACGGCGGGGCTCTCGGATACAGAGGGGAAGCGATCAACGAACTGATCGCAAGGATGCTGTGATAACATGCCAAGCAGGACCAGGAAATTCAGAGGGATGAGGACTCACGGCCGCGGTAAGAAAGCGGGCCGCGGTGCCGGAATAATCGGAGGTCACGGTAACGCCGGCCTCGGGAAGCACAAAAAGCTCCGCATGCTGAAATATGACAGGGACCACTTCGGAAGGAGAGGTTTCAAGAGGCCTCAGTGCGTGGTTTCAGCCAATAGGATTATCAACATTAAAGAGATGTTGGAGCAGCTAGACAACTATGTCAGCCTTGAATACGCGGTGAAGGACGGGGCGTCCTACGTCGTGGACCTCACAAAGGCGGGCGTGGACAAGCTGTTGGGCACGGGTGACATAGATATAGCTGTGAACGTTACCGTATCACAGATATCTGCTCAGGCACGCGCTAAGATAGAGGCATCGGGCGGATCCGTGGCGGAATGATGGAGAAATAACAATGGAGGAGAACAAAAGCCTTCTGTACAGGTTCAAACCCGTTGCGGACAGGCTGCCTGCTGTGAAGAGACCAGAAGGTCACGTACACTTCAGGACAAAGATGATGTGGGTCATCCTGATCGTCGTCATCTACTTCTTCATGACCAACGTGTACATCTATGGTCTCGACCAAGAGAACACGATGGACCTGTTCGCCCAGTACAGGACGATCATGGCCGGTGCGTCCGGTTCGCTCCTGCACCTAGGAATAGGACCGATAGTCACTGCGTCCATCATAATGCAGCTGTTCGTCGGTGCGAAGATAATAAAATTGGACCTCACGAACCGCGAGGACAAGGCATGCTACCAGTCGTTCCTCAAACTGCTGGTGATCATGATGATCGTGGTCGAGGCGGTGCCGCAGGTGTTCGGATACCTGGAGCCGTCGAACAAGTTCGTCAACTCGTTCGGATTAGGAGGGGCGAGAGGGCTCATAGTGCTGCAGCTGTTCATAGGATCGTACATAGTGTTCCTGATGGACGAAGTGGTGTCGAAATGGGGTATAGGGTCGGGTATATCGCTGTTCATTGCAGCGGGAGTCTCGGAATCCCTATTCACGGGTACAGTGAACTGGAATCCGGTGAATGCGGCCGCAGAGGTGAGTATGAGCAATCTGCCGGCAGGCACGATACCCAAGACGATCTACCTGCTCGGTAACATAGATGCGGGGTCGATGGCCAACGGGGGGTATGAGCTTTTACTGCTCGGAGGTCCCAATCCGCTGATCGCCCTAGTGGGAACTATCATAATATTCCTGATAGTGGCGTATCTGGAATCGACACGTATAGAGCTGCCGCTGTCCCACGGGAGTGCCAGAGGAGCTCGCGGCCGCTATCCGATAAAGCTGATCTACGCCAGCAACATACCTGTCATACTGATGATGGCGCTGTTGGCCAACATCAGTATGTTCGCATTGCTGTTCTATACCAATCCGGGATTGAGCGGAATACCGCTACTGGGTAATAACGATCTGATAGGTTATTTCCATCCCGGTGAAACCCATGCGGCGGGAGGCTTTGCCTGGTATGTGTCCGCTCCGATGGGACTTACGTCGTGGCTGCTGCCGGTGCTGCAGCCAGAGGTCTACGGGGACGGACTGCACGGGCCGATACAACAACTGATGCGAGTGGTGATCTACTTTACCGTGATGGTGCTGGGATCGATAATGTTCGCGAAGTTCTGGATATCGACGACCAACATGGGAGCCGAATCGGTCGCCAACCAGATACAGAAGAGCGGAATGCAGATACCAGGGTTCAGAAGGGACCCGAGAGTGCTGAGAAGAGTGCTGGAGAGGTACATACCGGTGGTCACTGTGCTTTCCGGTGCGATAGTGGGCGCCATCGCGGCGGGCGCGGACCTCATAGGGACCACAGGTAACGCATCCGGGACCGGAGTGCTGCTTACCGTAGGTATATTGATACAATTCTATGAGGCGATGGGCCGTGAACAGATGATGGAGATGCATCCCGTGATGAGGGGATTCTTCGGAGAGGATAGATAATGGTCGAAGAGGGAGCGGTTAAGAAACCACAGACGTCCCAGATGATGTGGATGATGTTGTCCTTAGGCATCGTCATGATCCTGTTCATCGGAGAGGTCAGGAACGCAGTGGGAGGGGCACTGAACGTCGTTTTCGCACCGGTGATAGGTTTTAACGGGGAGGACCCCGTTCTGACACTGATCTTTGCCGGTATAATAATGATAGGCATAAGCACGGTCATACGGACGCTTATGACCGATACTATGTCACAGGCCAGGAATCAGTCCGAGATGAAGGCGTTCAATGCCGAGCTGCGCCAGGCGAGAATCGAGAACAATCTGTACAAGATCAAGAAACTCACCGAACAGCAGAAGGTAATGATGTCCAAATCCATGGACGCCAGCATGAAGATGATGAAGACCATGCCGATAACGATGATGGTCGTCATACCGATGTTCTCATGGGTATGGTACTTCCTGGACCATGAGGCTAAGAACCTTATCGCCATAGTGCCGTGGTCGGACACGGTGAATCTGGCGGGATCCATGTGGTTCCTGCCGACGTGGGTGTTGCTGTACATGCTCATATCGATACCCGTCGGACAGCTGCTCGGCAGACTGATCAGATGGATGAAGTTCAAAAAGCGTCTAGAGGAGATAGACGGAGCAGAGATATCATGAGGATAACGATAAGCGGCCCGGCGGGTTCCGGGAAGACGACCGCCTGCAGTAAGCTCGCGGCCGTTCTTTCGCTGGACGCGGTGGTCTTCGGTAACATCTTCAGAGAGTTCGCCGCTGAAAAGGGATTGACGTTAACGGAACTCGGGGACCTGGCCGAGAAGGACAGGTCCATAGATGAGATGATCGACTCGCGCATAGTCCAGATAGCCAGGGACAGGGATGACATAATCCTAGAGTCGAGGCTGGCGGCGTACATGCTCAACAGGAACGGCATACCCGCATTCAAGATATATATGGACGCGAGCCCGGACGTCCGCATAAAGCGGGTGGGGATACGCGAGAACGAGACAGCGGAACAGGCGCTCAAGGTAACGGCCGAGAGGCAGGCGTCGGAAGAGAGGAGATATAAGACGTACTACAACATCGACCTGAAGGACACGAGTGTGTACGATCTGATAATCAACACTGACGACCTCGACCCGGATCAGGTGATACAGCTGATACTTGAGGCGCTGGAGGACAACGGATGCTTGTGAAGGATGAGAACGCGATGTCCGACCGATGGGGTAAAAGACCGTCGGACAGGAGCATCGGCGAACTCCTCGAGGCATGCGTCATCGTTTTGGATAAACCGTCCGGTCCGACGTCGCACCAGGTCACTGCGTGGGCCCGTGATATATTACATGTTAGCAAGATCGGTCACGGCGGGACACTCGACCCGAATGTGAGCGGCGTCCTGCCGTTATGCATTGGCAAGGCGGTAAGACTGACGGATCTGGTCCTGTCGTCGGATAAGGAGTACATATGCCTCATGCGGTTGCACAAGGACCGCACCGAAGCAAAAATAAGAGAGACCATGGGAAATTTCATGGGAAAGATATACCAGTTCCCTCCCGTCCGGTCGGCGGTGAAAAGGCAGCTGAGGATAAGGACGATATCCGAACTGGAGATATTGGAAATATCGGGACGTGACGTCCTGTTCAGGGTATCATGTGACGCCGGCACCTACATCAGGACGCTGTGCATAGATATGGGCGAGGCCATGGGGTGCGGCGCGAACATGATAGAACTGCGGCGTTCCAGATCGGGATCGATGGACGAGCGCCGCTCGGCGACGATGCACGATCTGAAGGATTCGTACATATTCTGGCAGCAACACGGCCGCGAGGAATGGATAAGGAGCATCGCCATACCGATGGAGGTGCTCGCGGAACCGCTTCCTAAGATAATCGTAAAGGCGAGTGCAGTGGATGCAGTATGCCACGGTGCCGATCTGAACATCCAGGGGATACACATGCTCGACGAGGACATCAGGAAGAACGCGCTCGTGGCACTGATGACCGCACGCGGCGAACTCGTTGCGATAGGCAATATGATGATGTCCACGCCCAAGGTCATGGCGACATCCCAGGGAAAGGCGGTAAAGGTGACCAGGGTGCTGATGGACGCCGGCAGATACCCGAAGATGTGGAAATTTTCCACAGACATCGAAGAACTGAAGGAAGGCGCCTAACGCATATTCTAACGCAAGCGTTTCCGTCTATGAAGGAAACACTTGCAAAAAATTATGAGCGTTTCCGTCTGTGAAGGAAACACTAGATAAATTTTAATAATCCGCACACATAACACTGGTCGTGAGCATCATCGTAGAAAAACTGATAAAACGGACGGTTTACGGGAACAAAGTGTCCCCGCTCATAGGGAATCCTAACGCAAAAGTGTTCATGGGCATCAGAAGATGCGGAAAGTCCACACTCATGCGGATGGTTGCGAACGATATAAAGAGCAAGGATGCCGAGGCTAACATAATATATGTGGATCTCGAACTTATGTCTAACAGGCATCTTCTCAACGCGGTGTCACTGTATGATCACATCAAGGGAAACCTGGCGCCGGGGAGGCATAACTGTCTCTTCATAGATGAGATACAGGATGCCGAGGAATGGGAATCTGTCGTAAGGTCGCTTGTAAAGGAGAAATGCTGCGACATATACATCACCGGGTCCAACTCTTCTCTCCTTTCATCCGAGTACAGCACATACATCAGCGGCAGACTGAACATCATCCGCACACAGCCGCTGTCCCTTAGGGAATGTATGGATTTCAGAGAGAACGTCGCAGGCACAAGGCCGGAGGCGTCAAAGTTGTTGATCGAGTACATAGAGACAGGAGGATTTCCTGACGTTTGGACCCGGCTCGTCACGAAAGATACTGCATATTCGATGTTGGGGGACATATACGCACACATTGTACTCAAGGACGTCGTTCAGCGCTATAAGGTGAAGAACACCGAGGTTCTGAGCAAGATCATCGAGTTCCTCTGCGATAACATAGGTAAGAACACATCCCCGAACAATATCTTCAATAAACTGAAGGCCGGCGGGGACCCGGTCAGCAAGGAGACGGTGTACGAATACATCGAATACCTTGAAAATGCGCATTTCGTCAATAAGGTCAAAAGATACGATATTAAGGGGAAAAAACTGCTGGAGTCCAATTACAAGTACTATTTCACGGACATCGGCCTCAAACATTCGCTGCTCGGCTACAGGCCCGGCGATATTTCCGATCACATTGAGAACATCGTATACAACGAGATGACATCGAGAGGGTACAAAGTACACATTGGAAAGATAGACAAGGGCGAGATCGATCTCATCGGTACGAGGATGGGAGACAAGATATACGTACAGGCGACGTATCTCTTATCCTCAGAAGAGACGAAAGAGCGGGAATTCGGTAATTTGAAGGCGATCCGTGACAACTTCCCGAAGTATGTGGTGGGCATGGACCCGGTATGGAAGAGCGGCGACCACTCGGACGGTATCACGTACAGAGAGCTCTCGGAGTTCCTCATGGCGGACGATTGGTAACTGCCCTTGCGGAACCTATAATACCTGTTTCGCGTTCTCAGATACGGTGATGCGCTGTGTTCGGCAGGAAAGGGACGGTACTTTTGGACATTTCATTGTCGTTAGGGGAGTTCGACCCCTCCGCCGACGGCGCCTACAGGAATGTGAAGTCGTTCCCGCTGGATGTGAGACAAGGTAAGAGACTCTTCGTCTCCGTCGATTCCGATAAGCCCGTGGATATAGCACTGTCGAACGGCGAGGGCATATGCATTAAATTCAAGGATTCCGTTATCAAGGATACGATAGGCCCCGTCGACACAGTGAAGAAGGAGACATTCGCGCTGGTCCTGGGGATATTCAGAGGGGACAAAGCGGAACTTAAGGTCAAGGCGTGGATGGAGTGACATGAAGGAAAGATTCGTCAAGAGGGATGTGCACGCCTCGGAACTGACACTCGTCAGGAAAGAGGACAAGATGATGCTGACGATATTCCTCGTGACGCTGGCACTATGTGCAGCGGGGTTCGCGGCACTTCTTCTGTACACGGAACTGGAGATAGGCGTGGTGCTGATGCTCATTTCCGTGCCGTTCCTGATAGTCGGTCTCGTGACGTATGTGCACGAGGGTATGTGGAGAGCGTTGCTCGTGGCGCTGTCGGTCCCGGTGGTGCTGTTCTTCGCGGGACTGCCTCTTCTTGTACTGTTCTTCGTGACGTTCGTGATGGTCGGGTGCGTCGGCGTGGTATCGGTGGCCGCGGTGCTTCAGAGGCATGTGTTCTTCTTCGTGATCTCGACGGTCGAATACGCCAACATCAAGGAGAAGCCGAACGTATGGGATCGGTTGGTGGTGTTCGCGTTCAACATACCGCCGGACATCGACACCCGTAAGATAACGATGGAATACAACCTGAGGAGGTCCGGCATACCTGTGAAGGAGATGATGGAGACGATGTCCTTCGCTTTCATGGTTGGCATCGCAATGTGGATATATCTTTCGATGAACCCGGCGTTCATGACCGACATCAACATCATAGAGGCGCCGATATATGCGTTCTCGCTGATAATGTTCATACCTCTCATCGTCCTGCCATGGACTCCGTTCAAATCTCTGAACGTCAGGATAACGTCGAACCACCGTGATTTTTCATTATACGGCGGTGCGGCCGAGACGATGAGGAAGATGGCGCTACCCGTTTTCGCAGTGTTCGTCTTCATACTTGTTGCGGTGAACAATACGAGTATGGCACTGGTCATCGGTTTCATAGCGACGTCGGTACTGTTCAACATGCTGGTCGTCGCTGCCTCGTGCGTTGTATTCTATTTATTCTTCGAACGTGAGTTCGTGGACGATGCGGTGGTGAAATGGAAGATATTCCGGCCGGTCTCGATGTCAATGGAGCTCACTGACAATGAAAGCACAGAGGCCAAGGACCTGCCCGGAACGCCGTCGCGCGACCTGGATGATATCTGTGAGATAGAGATCACTTCGATACGATAATAGAGAATATCTTCAGATCGTCGAGGTACCATTCGTACCGTCTCAATATGTT
>WQZJ01000039.1 GCA_009780795.1 Methanomassiliicoccaceae archaeon | reverse complement strand
GATCGTATCCGTTGGACTATAGGCTCAGTTCGCCGAGTAGTAATATTCGCCGACCGATTTCTGTTCCCTGTCCAATCTTGAGTCAGGTTTGTTGATCCTCGGCCTGTGCGTATCCGCGTCACGCCTGAACGTTATATCGACGGCCTTCAGGAATTTATTCATACCGTCCCTCATTGCGAACGGTCCTTCGCCGAAGCCGGTATGTCCGGGGTTACCGCTGAAGACCATCATGGAATCCGAGACCATGTCCAGGAAATATATGTCGTGGTCAACGATCATGCCGCTTTTCCCGCTCTTTTCCATCATCCTCCTGATAGTCTTTGCGGCATTCATCCTCTGGTTGGAATCGAGATAAGCGGAAGGTTCGTCGAACAGGTAAATATCAGCCTCTCTCGCGAGACACAACGTTATCGCCACCCTCTGAAGCTCACCGCCCGAAAGTGTCTTCACGGTCTTCTCCATCAGATGCTTTATTCCTAACGGAACGATCACCTCGCCCTGGAACAGACCGGACTGAACAGTATCGAATGCCGCCGAATGCAGCAGTTCGCGCACGGTCCCGTCGAAATCGCCGGTAATGTACTGCGGTTTGTATGAAACTTTCACTTTAGCATCCATTTTCCCTTTGTCCGGTTCCACCACGCCTGCGAGCATCTTAACGAATGTCGTTTTACCGGTGGCGTTAGGCCCGACTATGCCTATCGATTCGCCTATACGGACGGCCCCGCCCTCGACCCTCATCTTAAATTCACCGAAGTCCTTTTCGATCGTACCGTACTCCAGCAGGTTACCGGTATTCCATTCGCTCCTGGGCGGTGACGGGACGAACTCTATCGGCCTGTCCCGGAATCTTATGTTCTCTTCCGGCAGATAACCGTCAAGGTACACGTTTATCGCCGTTCTCACCTGTCTTGGCAGTGTGAACACTCCGTAGGCACCTTCGGTGCCGTAGACGACGTTCACGCTGTCAGCGAGGAAATCAAGTATGGCGAGATCGTGCTCTATCACCACCACCTGTTTATCGATGCTCAGCTGTTTGATATGTTTGGCCATCCTGACCCTCTGGTATATGTCCAGATACGAGGACGGTTCGTCAAAGAAATAAACATCGGCGTCCTTCATCATGGTGGCGGCCATCGCCACCCTCTGAAGCTCACCGCCGGACAGTTTGTTAAGGTCCCTGTCGAGAACGTCGGTAAGCTCGAACATCTCTGCCGCTTCGTTCACGCTCATGCGCTCCTGCACACGTGACAGGAGGTCTCTCACAACACCGTTCATCGTCTGCGGAAGCTTATCGACATATTGTGGCTTCATCGCCGTCCTGACGCCGCCCTTATAGACGGAGACAAGATAATCATAAAGTTCGCTGCCGGCGAAATGGCGGAGAACATCATCCTTCGACGGCGGTTCCCTGTAATTGCCCAGATTCGGCGTTTCGATGCCTGAGAGCATCTTTATCGCTGTCGTTTTACCGATACCGTTCGGTCCGAGTATGCCGGTCACGATACCTTTTTTCGGGACGGGCAACCTGTACAGACGGAACGCGTTCTCTCCGTAGTGGTGTATCATCTCCGTTTTAAGTTCATCGGCGAGACCGATTATCTTGATGGCCTCGAATTGGCATTTGTTCACGCATATGCCGCATCCGGCGCACAGCTCCTCGGAGATCACCGGTTTTCCGCGCTCACCGAACGTTATCGTCTCGACACCGGTCCTGACCTTCGGACAGAAATTGACACATTCCTTGTTGCATTTCCTGTTCTGACATCTGTCCTGAAGGACCGCCGCTATGCGCATGCACCCGCTTATTAAAAGGAGGGATATAAGGTTTGGCGAACATGGGGCCGGTGCCGATACGCTCCGTTCATGTGTAAAATACAAAAATATCCGCTAAACGGCGTTAGGCGTTGTGTTTATATCTGCGAAGGCAATGATAGGACGTGACGGACGGCGAACCTAAGACCAAGGACGTGGAGATCATGCTCGGGTCTCCGAAGAGGGCCATCAGGAAGATGGCGGTGCCGATGATAATCGCCCTGCTGGCGTCCTCCGTCAACGGTCTCGTGGACGCCGCCTGGATATCCGGTCTCGGACCGGACGCCCTGGCGGCGATAGCCTTACTGTTCCCGCTGTTCTTCATAACGATAGGTGTATCCAGCGGGATATCCGTCGGCGCCTCGTCCGCGATCGCGAGGCATATAGGTGCCGGTAACAAGGACGCCGCCGAGCGGACGGCGTCCGTCGCGCTCACGATGACGATCGTCGCCGGTATCGTTTTCTCAGTGATAATGTTCTTCGCCGCCAGACCGCTGATGATGGCCATCGGCGGCGCGAGCGTCATCGACTACTGCATGGACTATGCTAACGTCCTCTTCATATTCGCCACCGCGTTCTTCATTAATGCACTGATGTCCAGCATCCTCCGGTCGGAGGGCAACGCAAAGAGGTCCATGATCATAATGGTGCTGGCGGCGCTTCTGAATCTCGTCCTGGACCCGATATTCATATACACCTTCGGATGGGGCATGGCCGGTGCCGCCCTCGCCACCGCTGTGGCGCTCACGGTGGCGACGCTCCCTGCCGTGTACTGGTTCTTTGTGAAGAAGGACACGTACATAAGGCTCAGGATAGGTAAACCGTACTTCGACAGGACGGCATCCAAGGACATATTCCGCGTGGGGATACCGGCATCGTTCGAGTTCATGGCGATATCCATCGCAGTGCTGCTGATGAACATCATACTTGTGAACTACACAACGGAGGGGACGGATGCCGCGGCCATATACTCGGCCGGTTGGAGATTACTGAACGTGATCATGATCCCGTGCCTCGCAATAGGCGCGGCACTGGTCCCGATATGCGCGGCGGCCTACGGTGCCAAGGATGAACAGAAGGTACGGTCCGCATACATGTATTCGATCAAACTGTCCGTAGTGACAATGGTCATCCTAGCGGTAGCGCTGTTCGTTTTCGCGGATATAGCGTCCGCGGCGTTCACCTATTCGGAGGATACCGCATATCTGAGGGGCAGCATATCGCACTTCATACGGATCTCATGCACATTCCTGCCGTTCATAGGATTCGGTATTCTCTCGTCATCACTGTTCCAGGCGATGGGCATGGGCACCAAGGCGCTGTTGAGCACAGTGTTCCGTAACTTCGTCATACTTCCGCCGGCGTTCCTCGTAAGTCTCAGCGGATCGCTGACCGACATATGGTGGTGCACCGCGATAATGGAGATAATCGGACCGATAGTGGTCCTGGTATGGTGTCTGTTCATATTGAAGGCGCTGACCAAGAGAAGACCCATCCGTTCCGGATGATCTCATTCTTTCAGAAGGTTGTCGAAGTATCCCTGTATCAGTATGACCGGCGTCCCCTTGTCGCCGCTGCCGCTCACGAGGTCGGCGATGCTCCCAAGCAGGTCCTTATATTGTCTCGGCGTCGTTCCGAGCGAAGCCGTACCGCGGTCCTTGTCGCTCAGCGCCCTCTTCAGGGCGGCCTCCTTGTCCTTCTCGCCGGCGACGACCATCTTCAATTTGACCTCGCTCGGCGATCCGTTGAGACCTTCCGTGTGCCCCGGACATACTACCGGATCGGCAAGCTCCCATATACCGCAGACCGGGTCCCTGAAGGCACCGTCCGCGTACACCATCACATGCGGCCTCACATTCGTCCTTTTGAAGAACTCGTCCTGAACGGCCCTTGCGAAAGAATCACAATTCCTGGGGAACAGTTTGACCTCGCTCTTACCGAACATGTTCGACCCCAGAAGACCGTACGTCTCGTTATGTCCCCTTTTATCGCTAGGTTCGTTGAGGATGTCCGCTAACGTTAGCACCTTCTTTCCGCCGTTCCTGATTATGTGCGCACGTGTGGTCTCACGTCCGTGGATGTCGGCGACGATGACGTCGCTAGTATGCTTCAGTATCGCTGCGGGATCGCGGCTCAGCACGACCTCTATGTTGTCGTTCAGGCTCTCGTAAAGATCGATGTAATCGAGATTGGTGAACTCATGGACGTATTTACCGTACCTGTCCCGGAACTCCTTACCCGTGAACTGCTCCGAGTCCGCGGTAGTGTGATCATACGGGTTCCATCCCCTCATGTCCATGACGGGATTCCCGACCTCGTCCTGCGGGTAGTTCAGAAGGACGGTTATCTTCTTCGCGCCTTTGGATATGCCCCTCAGTATCTGTGCGAAGCGGTTCCTGGAAAGTATCGGGAACACGACGCCGATGTGACTGTCCTTCCCGAACTTGGATATGACATCGTCGGCTATGGAATCGATGTGCGCAAGATTCCCTTGGGATATGGCGACGATGCTCTCGGTGACGGCGACGACATCGTCCTCCCTTATTTCGCAGACACCGAGAATGTTGGAGACGACGAGGTCCGCAAGGTCATCGCCCTGCGAAATGAAAGGCATCCTCACTCCGGTGACAACAGTACCTACCTTTCTCTTCATGGTATGACGTCAGACGTATTGGTTGGACCTATAAAAAAATTCGTGATATGCACTCATATCATGTTACCTGTCGGGTCACGTCACGTGACGCCGCCGCGGACGCTGACGGCCGTGGTCCGATCAGAGTACACAGACATCCGACGGCACACGCGGCATGGCCGCCCGCAGCTATTCCCGTATGATGTCGAAGGCGATTATGGCCGATGCGATGTCCGGTTCGCCCGGAGATATCCCGAAATGCCTCCTCAAGATGAGGTCGGTAGTGGTCGACGGATACAGAAGGATCGCATTCTCCGCCCCCTCCGCCTCCCCGATGGACACGACCCTTTGGGGAAGCATGACCATCATGATGTTATGCATGTCCGTCCTGTCCGGGTGCATCACGAAGTCGTCGGACAGCCAGAACAGGCCGTGATCATTCTTGAGCTTGTCGGCCATGCCCGGCGGAACGTCGTGACCGACGACGTTGCCGCATATGTCCTCCATTATCATGACGTGTTCGGACGGCGTTTCGAACGCGCTTCCGCAGAAAAGGCATACTGCCGTAGTCCTCTTGAGGACCTCCTCCAGGGCACGGTTCACCAGAGGGACGCCGGTGAACGATTCTGTCACACTGCCTTCCTCCGCGACCACCTTATCGTATATCTCTCCGTCAAGAGGATAGGCGCCCCTTACCGACCGCTCCCGGCCCAATCTGTCCAAGACCTCTTTCAAACCCATGCGGTTTCGAATCGGTGTAACTATTGATAATGCTTTTCCCGTATTCGCATATTCGGCGTCAAACGCATCATACCCGGTCCCCGTGCGCCGGCGATAACAGATGTTTCAAATATCCGCAATCATGTTCGGCAACGATAAGATGGCGAAGATATTCATAGGCGTCGCATGGCCGTACGCCAACGGGACGATACACTTGGGACACATGGCGGGCTCCATACTGCCGCCGGACATTTTCAACAGGTACAACAGGATGAAAGGTAACGAAGTGATGATGGTCTCCGGTTCGGACCAGCACGGAACCCCTATAACCGTTACGGCGGAGAAGGAGAGGACATCCCCCATGGACATCGCCGAGAGGTTCCATGAGATCAACAAGAAGGCGATCGAGGACATGAGGATAGAGTTCTCACTCTTCACCAAGACGCACACCGAGAATCATACGGAGACGGTGCACGATATCTTCCGCGTCCTTTCGGAAAAAGACCTTCTCTATGAGAAGGAGACGATGCAGTACTTCTGCCCCAAATGCTCAAGGTTCCTTCCAGACCGGTACGTGGAGGGCGTATGCCCGAAATGCGGTGCGGAGAACACCAGGAGCGATCAGTGTGACGCATGCGGAACGACGTTCGAGACCGGCGACCTGAAGGAGGCGGTATGCGTCCACTGCGGAACGCCCCCGGAGATAAGGGGGACCAATCACTTCTTCCTGCGCCTGAGCTCATTCACGGACGATCTCCTCGATTATCTGAAGGACAAGACGTACTGGAGGTCCAACGTCGAGACGTTCACGTCCAACTGGCTGAAGGACGGTCTCAAGGACAGACCGATCACCAGGGACATGAGCTGGGGGATACCCGTCCCGGCGGAGGGGTGGGACGATAAGGTGATATACGTATGGTTCGAGGCGGTGGTCGGTTACCTGAGCGCGTCCAAGGAATATTCGGCGCTGATCGGCGAACCGGGACTGTGGAGACAGTATTGGTATGACGGTGACGTAAGACATTACTACTTCCTGGGAAAGGACAACATCCCGTTCCACTCGATAATATGGCCGTCGATGCTCATGGGGTACGGGCCGCTGAATCTACCGTACGACATACCTGCGAACGAATATCTTATGTTCAGAGGAGGGAAACTGTCGAAGAGCAGGGGCGGCTCGATAG
Source organism: Methanomassiliicoccaceae archaeon (assembly GCA_009780795.1). GTDB lineage: Archaea > Thermoplasmatota > Thermoplasmata > Methanomassiliicoccales > Methanomethylophilaceae > Methanomicula. The sequence goes on along the minus strand of WQZJ01000039.1, from coordinate 3,737 downwards.
ACATACCCAGCGTCCTGCAGAAGTATGACGCTGACGTAGTGAGATACTACCTGTCGGCGGTGATGCCGGACACCCACGACTCAGATTTCTCGTGGGAGGATTTCCAGGTCAAGGTGAACAATGATCTGGTGTCTGCGTTAGGTAACTTCTACCACAGATGCCTCAGTTTCACGAAAAGGAACTTCAATTCCGTACCGGACGCACTCGACGGTACGGAGCTGGCGGAAGTGACCGCCGAGATAAGGAGAACTATGGAAGAGTATGAGACGTACATGAACGGATGTGACTTCAAGAAGGCGCTGAAGGCGGTCATGGACCTCTCCCGCTACGGTAACAGATATTTCGATTCGAAGAAGCCGTGGGCGCTGGTGAAGGAGGACAAGGACAAATGCGGCGAGGCGATGAACGCATCGCTGCAGATCGTCAAGGCGCTGGCAGCGATGGCGTGGCCGTTCATGCCTGATTCGTCCGAAAGGATATGGAAGTTCCTTGGTCTGGAGCGCACACCGCTCGATGAGGGCATGGGATCATGCACCGTCCCGTTACAGGTCGGGACGGAATTGCCGGAACCGGTACCTGTGTATGCGAAGGTCGAACTCCCAAAGGAGGAGCCGGAGAAGAAGGTCGAGACCCCGGCGGAGAACACTGCGGTCACGGGACCGTTCGCCGATATGAGGCGACTGGACATACGCACCGCCGAAGTACTGGAGGTGACGGAGCACCCGGACGCCGAGAAACTGTACGTACTGAAGATAGACGCAGGCGAGGAGAGGCAGCTGGTGGCCGGTCTGAGGGCCCATTACACGAAAGAGGAGCTCACAGGCCGTAAGATACTTGTGGTCTGCAACCTCAAGCACGCTAAACTGAGGGGCGTCATGTCACAGGGCATGCTGCTGGCGGCGGATGACGAGGAGCTCGGCGGGAACACAGTGGCGGTGCTCAGGCCGTCGAAGGATGTCCCGAACGGGACGAGGTTCACCTGCGGCCTCGACATTATCGGGAAGGAGATGGAGTACAAGGACTTCCAGAAGGCCGTGATCAGGATATCGTCAACCGCATCGGGACAGACGGCCGTCGTAAAGGACGGTACAGAGGCGATCGACCTATCGGACGGGAACGGCTGCATCGCCGTCGTAGACCGTCAGCTGAAGGACGGAGCGAAGGTAAGATGATAGCGGACCTTCACATCCACTCATCGTATTCCAGCGACGGAAGGTCATCGGTGAGCGAGATACTGAAGGCCGCGGAGATGAGAGGGTTGGGATGCATAGCGATAACGGATCACAACGTCTTCAGGGCGCATGAGGATGTGTATGACGGTAATGTGATCATCATCCCGGCGGAGGAAGTATCGTCGTCGGACGGACACATACTTGCGTACGGCATAAACGCAGAGATAGTAAGAGGAAAAGGCGTCGAGGAGACGATAGACATGATACACGATGCGGGAGGCATAGCCGTCGCCGCCCACCCGTACAGATGGTGGTCAGGTCTCGGCGAGAGCAATGTCACCGAGAGATTCGACGCAATAGAGACGTTCAACGCAAGGTCCACAGAAGGATCCAACGGAAGGGCGGTCAGACTCGCGGAGAAGATGAACAAACCGTTCACCGGCGGCAGCGACGCGCACAACGCCGCATGTGTAGGCGACGCCTACACGGAACTGCCGGACGGCGTCAGCGATTGGGAAGGCGTGATAAAAGAGATACTCGCCGGTAACGTCAAGGTCGCCGGGAGACACAGGGCGCGCACTGACACGGTAAAATACGGATACAAATCGATAACGGAATGGATAGGCCGCGGATTCAGAAAGATGTGATGTCCTCACAGTCAAAGCAGTCAAAACATCCCTATCATCTTTTTTGGAACTTGAGTTCCGATATTATAGGAATCTGAGTTCCGATATTATAGGAAAATAACAATGTGAAATGTGGGTGCGCTTGCGCTCCCGAGGTCAGAGACTGAATTCCTCTTCCCTGAAATTCACCGCCGGACACGGACCGAGACACTTCTCGCATTGTACGCATTTCCCGTGATCCAATATCACGCCTTCGCTATCGGCGGACAGAGCGCCCTTCGGACATCTGGCTATGCAGAGCGAACAGCATACGCACTGCTCCGATCGTATGATTATACCGTACATCTTTCTCATCGTTTCGCGCACCTTATCCTCGTCCGGACCCTTGGATATCATTGAGCCTTCCCTGAAGACGGTGATGTTGCCGGCACTCAGCCACTGGAGGTCATCATCAACGGACACATCCTTTCCAAGTATCCCGGCGAGTCTCCTTAATTTCTCGATGCTGATCGGTCGCGACAATGCACCTTCCACACTGAATCCGAGGACGCATGGTGAATATCCGTCCTGCACCCTGAGCGAGAGCGGACCGTCCTGTCTTACCGCCCTTCCGGCGAACTCGCTCATTTCCTTGCCGGTGACGCGCGCAACTTCCTCTCTGATGGACTGCGGAGCCTTCTTCCATCTCCACAGCGCGAAATCCTTCCACTCCCTCGGAAGTTCGCGTGTCTTAGATACATCATCAAGATACGAATCCCATTGTCCGTACCTGTCGTTACCTCTCACTATGTCGAGTTCGGACAGATCGGACGCGGGGCATAGGAAACACCCTATCCTGTCCAATCCCTTCGTATACCATACGTTGAACTCCGCTTTCTTCAGGAAGATATACATCCACACGTGCAGCGAGTTCCAGCTCTGAATGGGTGAGGCGCCTATCTGACCGGGCGTCCACGGGTTCGTCCACACGCGCGGCTTGGAGTGTCTGGACTCGGATTCGTATTTCCTCTGGCCGATGAAAGACAATACGCCGTCAGGGAAGTTCTTCAGTATGGCGTTGACCGTCGGGCCGAGTTTATTGGTTTTGCAGCACCATCTGAAATCCTTGGCCGGAGGTCCGAAGTGAACGAGGTTGCCGAAGAAAGCATCTACGGGGGCCTTCTCCTCGATGAGCGTCAACCCATATTTTTCGACGGTGTCGTGCACATGTTTCACGGTCTCATTGAACTCAAGTCCGGTATCAATGAACAGCACCGGTAACTTATGGCCGGCGTCCAGTGTGAGAAGTAACGTCGCGAGACTGTCCTTACCGCCGGAGAATGACGCCACCGCCGGGACGTTGTTCTTCTCGATCTGCGTGTTGATGAAGGACACAGCCTCATCCCTCCGTCTGATCAGCACGGGTTCGTTCGCATCTATGACGTCGCCCCATGCTACCGTTACATTACAGAACATCGGCTCCTCGGGTTTCGTCCATTTCGTCTTGACCGCCAGTCCGCGGTCCTCTTTTATCATGGCGGCGGCGCCCATCCTAGCTATTCCGGTCGCCACAGCGTTACGGTCGCCATCGATGACTATGACCTCGTCCCCTTCTTTCACATCAGGGTGTGCGTCGATAACACCGGGGGCCATGAGGTTCTTGCTCTCTCTGATGAATTTTATCGCTGACGGGTCGCAAACGACGTAACCTTTGCTCATCACCCCGCTGATGCGCATGGCGCTCTGCATCCTGTTCAGGAGCTTCCAGCCGCTCCCCATGTCGTAGCGTATACCGGCAACGGTGCATCCGTCGGTGATGATCTCGTCCATCCTGTCCAGTGACGGTGATTTGTTCAGCAGCACAATATGCCCATCAGGGAGCAGCGCATCCCCTGAGCCCGGACCGAACTGCGTGTCCGCAAGTTGTTTGATCATATCGATGTCGTAAGGGAACGCCGGT
>WQZJ01000038.1 GCA_009780795.1 Methanomassiliicoccaceae archaeon | reverse complement strand
TGCGAACCCCTTTCATCATTTTTTCATTTCACGATATCTCACCGTTGACCGCGGAACGGCCGTTTGTCCCTATGACTCTATAAGTAAAGCTTTAAATCAAATGACGCAATCGGGAGTGAGAGTGGGCCCGTGGCTTAGCCAGGATATAGCGCTGGCCTTCTAAGCCAGACGCCTCGGGTTCGAAAGTTTCACAAAAAAGAGACCGAAATTCCCGACGGGCCCGCCACGGAATGTGTCACATTCAAGAAAGGAGAATATCAATGAAGAGAAGTTCACGCGCCTGGAAGAAACGCGGCAATCAGCGTTGGAAATGGCGCAAGAAGAAGATGAGAAGAAGAAAGAGAGCACAGAAGATGCGTAAGCAGTGATTCACGATCACATGGAGGTATAGGCTAACCTGGCAGACTGGCGGGCTCCAGTTATCGAGAGTGATTGAAAACGGGTTTGCTGACCGGTTGATGAATAACTGGAGCGATGACTCGTTAATTTCGCGGGGGGTAGCTCCCCCCGTGGTGGAAACCCGCTGACCTGGGTTCAAATCCCAGTGCCTCCACCTTACGCATCTCAATGCATCATTTTTCGCCCGTTATTTTGAGGGCACGATCTTATTTACGGACGAACAGGGAGGTAGCCCTTCAAGTCCTAAGGAAAAAAATGACCGTAAAATTTTCGTTACGTCGATTTAAGGAAAGACAACCTTCCTTAAATTGATGTTATTTAAAAAATAACCTAAAAACTTTAATTGAAATAATTTTAATAAAAAAATTACTAAAATATTTTTTTAAATTTGAATTAAAGAAAAAAAATTATATATTATTTTACATTATTTCAATAATATGAACGAAAAGGAATTCACCGGAACCATCGCTGGCGAAGTGAGATGGGCCATGAACGGATCGTATTGTTATTTTCATCCGCATGAACTCCCTTTCGAGATAGATGTCGACCGCAGGACGCAGCAATCTCTTTCGGAAGCGGCGATCGAACTGGCGAGACTCGACGGTATGGCCTCGCAGATGGATGCCGAGGAGTCGGAGATATTGTTGACGGCATTCACATTGATGGAGTCCGCATCAAGCTCATCTATCGAGGGCACCAGGTCCACGCTTGATGACCTGTACCGTTCCGAGAGGATAGAAGAGAAGGATGTATCGAGAGCGAGCGACAACAGAGAGGTCATGAGTTACAAAAACGCACTTCATGAAGGACTGAATGCCTTGAAAGGCGGAGAGAAGATATCCATAGATCTGATAAAAAGGCTTCATACGATACTCATGTCCAACGACAGAGGTTCACACCTCTCGCCCGGCAAGTTCAAGACAACTCAGAACGCCATAGGCACGGCAGGAGATACATTGGAGACCGCAAAAATGGTGCCGGCCTGCCCGGAGACCGTCGAGAGACTGATGGATAATTGGATCGAATATGTGAACTCCAAGGATGTGGGAACCGTAGAGAAGGTCGCGATATCCCATTGTCAATTCGAGACCATACATCCGTTCAGGGACGGGAACGGAAGAATAGGGAGGCTTCTGATAGTTCTGGTAATATATTCTGACGGATTGCTCAGGTCACCGGTGCTGTATCCGAGCGATTATTTCAACAAGTACCGTGACGAGTATATAGACGGTCTTTTCAATGTGGCATCCAAGGATGCGTTCGCAGAATGGCTGGGTTTTGTTTCCAAGGCGTTCCGCACTCAAGCGGTATCATCTATGAGAACGATCGAAAGATTACGAAGATATCGAAGAGCACTCACGGACAGCGAGAATAATATGAACATCGTCCGTACGATAAGCATGTTGTTCAGAAATCCGTACATTCGTGCTACGGATCTTAAGGATGCACTCAATATCTCTCCGCCGACCGCTAATTCCATCCTTGCAGAGCTACAGGGCCGCGGTGTGATCAGAGAGATCACCGGAAAGCTGAGGAATAAAGTATACGTTGCTGACGGAATAATGGAGATACTGAGAGGCTGAAGCCGCAGACCGAGGTCATGTTTAGAGTTCCTGTAGTTCCATCGGGTCCATTACAACATTTCTAAAAGTTCTGCGAATTTTTTGGTCCTGTCCAGCATCTGCCGGCCGTCCAGAGGAGGCATGGAATGTTTTCCGTACCTGGATTCCACTGCGAACCGCGAAAGGATGTTCGCGAATCTCTTGTCATCCACACTTATTCGTTCTTGAGGGAACAGCTTCAAGAGCAGGACAAGATCATGCGTCTTTGGATAATCGACGCCGTGTTCCTGTAAGTGGGCCTTCATCTTTTTTTCGATGAACTGCTGCAGAAAAAAACCTATCTGCGCCATAAGCTCATCATCTCCTTCAACCAATATCTCCGCGGCCCTGAGGTCTTATACAGACCTTTGTCTGAGGATGCCCACGTCATCATACGGATCCATGGATAACCCTCCCTGTGGCCATTGCCTCATGGGCAAGAGAGTACTTATTGGATAGATCCCTTTTAAATTCTTCAGGAGTATAGACAATGATGTCTACTGGGATATTGGAATCTTCCAATGCGAGTCTCGCCTCTGCACCGATGATAAAACTATTCTCATCCGATTCTTTCACAATTATTATGTCCAGGTCGCTGTCCTTATCAGCGGTCCCATTGACCACCGAACCGAACACTATCATAAGACTGGAGTCAATGTTGCGTTTTGCCATCTCGATGACCCGTTCAGCCTCGGCGTGGTCGAACATATCATATTTCTGATAGTCAAAGAGATATAAAACACTCATGCCGACTGCCATTCTGCGGATAGTGTATGCGCTCCTATGAGTTCAAGCCGAGTATCATCTCTCGCTCGACTCGTGTTTCAATATCGCATATTCCATGGAATCCACGAGTGCTATCAGACTTGCCTCCACTACGTTCGTCGATACACCGACGGTGGTCCAGCTGTCCTTCCCGTCCGTCGACCTTATGAGAACACGTACCCTTGCGGCGGTGGCCGCTTTCTCGTCAAGCACACGCACTTTGTAATCGGTCAGCCTTACCGAGTTCAGGATCGGATAGAAATGGGAGAGCGCCTTCCTCAGCGCCCCGTCCAGCGCGTTCACGGGACCGTCACCGTCGCATGCGGTGTGTTCAACGTTACCAAAACGATCGGCAACCTTCACGCTTGCCTCGGAGATCATCCCTCTCTCCCCGGCCTCGTCCATGTACATTCTGAATCCGACGACATCGAACGGCCTGGAGATGTCTCCTTTGAATCTCTTCACGAGCATCTCGAAGCTGGCCTCCGCACCGTCGAACTGGTAGCCTTCCGCCTCCAGGTCCTTTATCCTCTCGAGTATCTCCTTATTGTCATCCGTCTCATCGGATATCCCCAGCTCCCTGAGCTTCGCGGATACGCTGGCCCTTCCGGCCATATCCGATATCAGTATCCTGCGTTTGTTCCCTACGGATTCCGGGGACACGTGCTCGTACGTTCTCGTATCTCTCGACAAAGCGCTGACGTGCATCCCTCCCTTGTGCGCGAACGCCCGTTCGCCCACGTACGGAAGACCGGGATGCGGGCTTATGTTGGCCGTTTCACCGACGAACCCGCTGAGTGCCGTGAGCTTAGTGAGATCCATCGGTCCGATGTCGTATCCCATCTTTATCGCAAGATCGGGCATTATTGAACAGAGATTAGCGTTACCGCATCTCTCGCCTATCCCGTTTATCGTCCCCTGTACCATCCTTGCGCCGCTCTCGACCGCCGCCAGCGAACAGGCGACGGCCAGGTCCGAATCGTTATGACAATGTATCCCGACACCGACGTTCACGGATCCGACGACCTCTTTGGTGGCAGCAACGACCTCCTTTGGTAAGGAGCCGCCGTTGGTGTCGCACAGGACTATCCATTCCGCTCCCCCGTTCACAGCGGCCTTGACAACCTCCATCGCATAGGGTCCGTTGCTCTTATGGCCGTCGAAGAAGTGTTCGCAGTCGAATATGACCTTCTTCCCTTTGTCACGGAGGAATCTCACGCTGTCCTCCACTATCTTAAGATTATCTTGAAGGGATATCTTCAGCGCATCGGTCACATGGAAATCCCACGCCTTCCCGAAGATGCATACGTATTTCGAAGCGCAGTCCGCCAGGGCCGCCAGCCCCGGGTCCTTGTCAGCGGGTACGCCTGACTTACATGTGCTCCCGAAAGCGGTGAGTTCAGTTCTCTTCATTCCCAACTCGGATGCGCGTTCGAACAGTTCATCATCCTTAGGGTTGGAGGAAGGCCACCCTCCCTCCGCGAAATCGATACCGAATGCGTCCAGTTTCCTGAGTATCTCCATCTTGTCCTCGGTAGAGAAAGAAACGCCTTCCGTCTGCGCCCCGTCACGGAGGGTCGTGTCGTAGATGAACACTCTGTCCAAGACATCACCTTCTGCGTCCCATCAGCGTCATGAGGTCGCTGAGTATGGCCGATGCGGTCTCTATCCTTCCAGCGCCCTTCCCGGATATCGTGATGGGGCCTGCCAGGTCGGTCAGTATCTGTGCCGTGTTCAGCGTACCGGAGACACTTAAGGGATGTCCCTTCGGGATGAGTCTCGGCGACACGTCAAGGACGGTGTCGGAGACCTCGCCTATCAGGCGTATGACCATATCATGATCGTTCGCGAGGGCTATCGCCTCCGTGCTCACCGACGTTATGCCGGTTATCGAGACATCCGAGAATTTGACGTTGCGTTTGAAGATCGAGTTCGCAAGTATCACGACCTTACAGGCGGTGTCTATCCCTTCGATATCATATCTCGGGTCAGTTTCCGCGTACCCCAACTGCTGCGCCTCCTTGAGCGTCTGTTCGAACGGCGATCCGTTGTCCATGCGGCTCAGTATGAAATTGCACGTACCGTTGAATATCCCTCTTATCGACCTTACCCGTTCACCTTGGAGGTTCTCCCTGCAAAGGTTTATTATGGGCATGGCACCGCCCACGGTACCTTCGTAAAGTATCGATGACTTGTTCTTCTCAGCAAGCCTGCTCAACTCTTTGAACTTAAGTGCCAGCGGACCCTTGTTGACGGTGATAACATCCTTACCGCGGCTCAATGCATGCTCTATGTGCCTAAGTCCCGCACCACCCGTCTCTATGTTAGTGGGACTTGCCTCGATGAGAACATCATATTCAACGGAATCAAGGACATCCGTGCCGTCGATAAGCTTCTTCGTACCGACGGAACCGGTATTCGCCTTTCGGGTCACGAGTCCCATGGGATCGAGCCCGTCCGTGTCGATCGCGAAACTTTTGGAGTCGAACGCAGCGACTATTCTGACGGGATCATGACCGGAACTGAGAAGATTCGATTTTTTGTGCAAGGTCTCAGCCAATCCCTGTCCGACGGTGCCGAACCCGGCGATGATGATCCTCATCATCTCACGCTCCCGATGTATGTTATGTTCGACCTTTTACAGGCGGACATCATAAATGCGTTGAATTTGAGCACATCTTCCTTGCTCCTGACGCTGACCGACACCATGGCGGCACTTTTCTCCTCGCCGGTCTTTGACGAGTATCTGATATCCACCGATCTCATGTCGATGGCCTTGGCGGCCTTGGCCATGAGCTTGTCGATCTGCGACGGGCTTATGTCGCCTATGAGAAGGCAGTCCGTGGGGAACGTCTCGGTAACGGAACTCATGCGCGAGATCATGACGTCTCTTTTTTCCCATATCTCCTTGAGTCTCTCCAGATCCTCAGCGGAGCCTACCTCGAATGTGATATTGACCCCGATGCGTCCGCTGATCTTGTTGTCGCGGTTGTGCACCACGCCCACTATGTTACCGTTCACTAAGGAAATGGGCTCAAGGGAGCCGACCAACTGTCCGGGCATATCCTTAACGAAGACATCGGCATTGACTATCATATCGTTCACTTTTCTGTATCTACATATAACCGCAGGGATTCTATTATATTTATCTGAGACCTTCGTCACGCGCGTACGGGTCAACTTTCAATGGAACAAGAGCGCCGAGAGGGAGATTTGAACTCCCGAGGCGGAGACCGCCACGAGCTTTCCAGGCTCGCGCCTTACCGGGCTGGGCCATCTCGGCTCCTGTGCGACAGATTACTTTTAGATTAAATATCTTTGTAATGGGTCCGTCGCATACGGGACAGCGATCCGTGCATGCAGGATGGCCGTTATTTATATACTGGAAAGGGACATAATAAACATCATGGATGACGTTATCCCGGTGATCACGGAGAACGATGTTAAGGCACTCACAGAGAGGATACGCAAGGCTGTGGAGGACACGGGACTCAAGGGTGTGGTCCTCGGCCTCAGCGGAGGAATAGATTCCGCGGTCGTCGCAAAACTGTGCGCCGATGCCGTCGGTCCTGAGAATGTGATGTGCGTATTCATGCCGTCGCGCGTCACTCCCGCGGACGACTACAGGATAACGACGGACCTGTGCGCGAGATGGGGCACCGAGTATAGGATACTGGACGTACAGCTGGCGGTCGATTCACTATCGGCGATACTCGCAACGAGCACCGATACACCATTGGACAGAGGTAACATAGCGGCAAGGTGCAGGATGGTCGTCCTGTTCAATCTTGCGAAGAAGAACAACAAGGTCGTGATGGGTGCGACCAACGAGAGCGAGTTCCGGATGGGCTACTTCACCAAGTTCGGGGACGGGGCGTACGATATATCGCCGATGTCCGGTCTCTACAAGACACACGTCAGACAGATAGCCAGGATACTGGGGATACCGGATGAGATAATAAAGAGACCGCCCACCGCCGGCCTGTGGGCCGGCCAGACGGATGAAGGGGAGATGGGGATAACGTATGATGACCTTGATCCGGTGCTGTACAGGATGTCGAAGGGAGCATCGGATGAGGAGATATCGGCAAGGACCGGGGTCCCGACGGAGAAGGTGGCGTCCGTACGGGAAAAGGTCGCGAAGAGCGAACACAAGCGTATACCGCCGATATGCCCGTGACAGCTCGGGAAATGTTTATTAATGTCAGCGTGTTCGGTGGGTCTGCGCTCCTGTAGTGTAGCGGCCAATCATGAGGCCCTCTCGAGGCTTCGACCCGGGTTCAAATCCCGGCGGGAGCACTATATATTCCATTGCGATGTGACCGATGTTCGCCGCAGTTTTCACCAGTCATCCGACGTCAGGAACTCTGCCAGGTCACGATAGACGATGCCGTCAACTTGATCCCCGGTCTTCCATTCGGGATCCTTTCCGACAACATACTTCGGGAAACCGTCTTGTATCCCCTTCAGATTACCGAACTCTCTTTCGATCGTTTCGTCTGATGCCAGAACGTATGTGGCTTGGATGTATATCTTCTTCCCCATCCTTTCGCCTACGAAATCGATCTCTTTGTTTCCGGCCTTTCCGATGTACACTTCATATCCTCTTGCGATCATCTCATAGTACACTATATTCTCGATGTGCTTCGATACGTCTTCACGTCTGAACCCCAGCAGTGAGTGTTTGAGTCCTATGTCCGCAATATAATATTTGTAATCGGACTCCAGATGTTTTTTCCCTTTCAGATCGAAACGTTTTACTTTGGTGACGAAGTACGCTTCCTCCAGGTATCCGATGTACTGATACACCGTATCTATATCGACCCGCTCCTTTTCAGCGATCAGTTTTGTGTAAATATTGTGCGGAGACGTATTGTTCCCGATATTATCGCAAAGGAATCCGGTTATCTTGCCCAGAACTTCGGTGTTCTTCACACCGTGACGCTGAACGATATCCTTCAGGATTATGTGAGCGTATATGTCCCTGAGCATGGAGTATGCGCTGTCTCTGGAGATCGGACGCAGCCACACGTCCGGAAAACCCCCCAATATCAGATATTCGTTCAGCGTATCTGACGCTTCTGGCCTGATACCTTCTGATGATTCTCTGAAGTCCATACACTCCCTCAGTGTCAGCGGCTGCACGCTGACCGTATTCAGCCTGCCGCTGAGGTATGTACCGTACTCTGAATACAGAAGGGACGAATTAGATCCCGTGAGATAGACGTCGCAGCATCTCTCCGCAATAAGCGAACGTATCACGGATTCCCATTCTTTGACGTCCTGTATCTCGTCGACGAAAAGATGATTTTCTTTGTCAGGGACAATGCGGTCCTTGATATGACGGTATAACGCATCAGCGTCGAGAAGATGCCGATTGGACCACAGTTCAAGATTTACATCTATTACGTTAACATCGGGATCTTTAGAGACGATATCGTTCGCCGTCATTTGCATGAGTGTGGATTTTCCGCACCGCCTTATGCCCATGAACACCTTTGCGTTGTTGTTCCCTATGAACGGAGCTACCTTGTTCCCGTAGACGAGCCTCTTGACCAATCTGTTTTCTACCGTGATACCGCCTCGGTACTGAGATGTGTTGTTCGGTTAATAACTTTTCGACTGTTTACGTTCTAAACCAGAAACACTTAATATAAATTTTATGCATTTACGTTCTAAACCAGAAACACTCAATAAAAACATTATATGTTTCTGTTTTAAAACAGGAATATGGTAACACTATCAAACTACTGTAGTGCACAAAAAGAAATTCAATGATCTCCGACTTCGAGGCTTAGACCCGAGTTCAAATCCCGGTGGGAGCACTATTGCCGTTCTATGAATATTCTGAATATCATGAAAATATGTTCTTGTTCAACTGATATTTTCTTCCTTTGTTTTCACCGGAGGCTATGAGTATCTTCTCATCCGTCAACTTTTTTAGATGACTTCTTACGGTGGAATCCGTCCTATCTGTAATTTCGGATAGACGTCCCGCCGTGATGACATCGTCCGTGTTGAAGTTATTGATGATGATCCCCAGTATTTCCTTCTCACTTTTATTCAGGTTCTTGAGATATTCATTATTCAATTCATGTAACCTGTTCTCGTTACCGCTGAACGCATCCATCGTTCCCAATATCATTTCCATCATGAACTCGATGAACGGCGTGGAACTGTTCTCTCTTCTGGACGATTCTAGGGATTCGTAATATCTTTGCTGATTCGCATATACGAGCGTCTCGATCGGCATCAGTTTGAAGAGTTCGTTGTATTCACACAGTATCACTGACTGCCAAAGCCTCCCGATCCTTCCGTTACCGTTGGAGAATGGATGTACGGTCTCGATCTCGTAATGCATCACACACGCCTTTATGATAGGATTCAGTTCCGACGTCTTCGCCCATTTGAAAAGTTCGTCCATCAGACCGGATATATACCAAGGCCTTGCGCCGATGTGAACGACCCTCCCTTGATCGTACACTCCGACATCGGTCGTTCTGTATCTTCCGGCATCGTCTGCCAGCTGTTTCATCAGGATGCCGTGCGCCTTCAGGAACGATGAGGCCTCATAAGGCTCATACTCATCCATCGCAACGTAAGCGTCATACGCATTCATCACTTCGATTATCTCATTCGGTGGCGCAATTATGCGTTTTCCATTTATCAGGCCCTCTACCTGCCGTTCCGTGAGCGTGTTTGCCTCTATGGCGCATGAGGAGTTGATGGTCTTGACCATACTTGCCTTTCTGAGATATAGATCCATTTTTTTGTTGACGGTAACGTTCAATCTACCAAGCCGGGATGCTATCTCCGCGAGCCTATTGATTATCGTGTCATTTATTTCGAACGGCGGTTTGCTCATAGAGATCATTCCTTAGAGGTCGTCATTTTGGATACACATTCAAGATATAATAAATTGGCGATATAATTGGCGATATAATTGGCGATATAGCTGTTGATATTCAGAGGAATCATTGTCGGCTGATGCCGTCAAACCGCTCCCGCGCTTCGTTTCCTTCTTGTCAACAGTAGTGACAATATCACGGTCAGCGTAAGAATGATGATTATCACGGCCAGCGATATCAGGACCGGAACGTGATAATGATGACTGAGGATCATCTTAACCCCTATGAACGCCAGGATGGCCCCCAATCCGTATTTCAAGTATTCCAGTGATGACACTGCGCCCCTCAGCGTGAAATAGAGCGACCGCAGACCGATCACGGCGAACATGTTGGACGCGCATACGATGTACATGTCCCTTGTGATGGCGAGCACCGCCGGTATCGAGTCGACGGCGAACACGAGGTCGGTGGCCTCAATGACAAGCACGGTCACGAAGAGAGGGGTCGCCATCAGGACGCCGTTCTTTCTGGTAAAGAATTTGGAACCGTCGTAATCGTCCGACACCTTCATAAATTTCTTACAGCCGCGCACGACCAGGTTCTTCTCCATCTGCGCATCGCCGCCGTCCTTCTTGATGATGGTCCGTACGGCAGTGAATATCAGGATGGCGCCGAACACGTACATCATGAACTCGAATCTCTCAAGCAGCTGAACACCGGCGAATATGAAGATGATACGGAAGACGATAGCTCCGATTATACCGTAGAACAGCGCCTTGTGCTGGTACTCCTTCGGGACCCTGAAGTAAGCGAATATGATGATGAAGACAAAGAGATTATCAACGCTCATCATAAGTTCGATGGCATATCCGGTGTAGTATTCGGCGGCGCTGTGCGACCCCTGCAGGAATA
>WQZJ01000037.1 GCA_009780795.1 Methanomassiliicoccaceae archaeon | reverse complement strand
ATGGTTTTGCGTTGTTTTAACATCTCAAAAAGCCCTAAAGGTGCCGTTTCAGATGAGATTGATCATTTCAAAATTTGGCAAAGTGATGATTTCCCATTAGCCGGGCGCGCACAACATTTTTATCGTCTCTCCCTCATACAATACCGGATGCATTCATGGGACTACTTGACATATTGAAAGGCAAAAAGGCGGACGAGAGGGGCGAGGACGCCGATGAGAGGCCTGTTGAACCTGTAAAAAAACAGCCGGACGAGCGCATGGCCCGTCCAAAGCCGGAGCCGGCGATCACACACAGCGCACCGAAGAGGGATGAGACCGTGCCGGAGCGCCGGAGCGCGCCCGCGAAAACTCCCGAAAGGTTCGCGGACACTCCCAAAAGGGCGGAAACACCTAAGAAGGCAGAGCCAAAGAGAATGGCTGCCGAAGTGTCTGCGGAACCTAAGAGGATTGAAAGGGCTCCTGAACCGACCAAGAGGGTCGCAGAAGCCCCTCAAAGGACGGAGCGCGCCGAGATACCTGCGCCTGTTGAGAGGAGGAGTACGCCGAAGCAGCAGGACGCCGACGCCCTCAGACCGGCGGAGAAGAAGAGCGTACCGAAGCCCATACCCAAGTACACCGGACCTGTTACCAAACCACCGTCGGCCAACGCTGGTGACATCGACCAGAGGACGGAGGAGGTGGGCATCATCTATGGTAACGTCGGAACGTCGGTGTTCAGCTGCCGCGCCACCGCACATATGGAGAAATCCGAGTACATAATGGCTGAACATGAGGACTGCGGAAAGGTCCTGTGTCAAGTGGGCAGCCTCATCAGGAAGACCGATCTCTCTTTGGAGAAGACGCTTAACATGAACGGGAACACCGACATCCAGGAGATCATAAGTGCTCAGGTCGACGTCGTCGGATACCGTGATGACAGGGGACTTCTGCAGGTTCCGAGAACGACCTTCAGTGCCGGAAAACCTGTATACAGGGCTAACGACGCCCTCATACAGAGTGTACTGGGTCTTAAGATGAAGGAGAAGACCGGAGCTTACATCGGACTGTTGCACGGACACGGCGTTCCTGTTTATCTCGATATAAACGACCTTCTGCAGAGGCATGCATGCATCCTCGCTAAAACAGGCGGCGGGAAGAGTTACATGTCCGGCGATATCATCGAAGAACTGATGAAGCACCGTGTCACGTGCATGATCATTGACCCTCACGGCGAGTACTCGGCGATGAGGGACATCGGTAAGCAAGGAGACCCGAGATTCGGCGTCGCCCCGAGAGGATACGAGAACCATATTCATGAGTTCACGGTGTCGAAGAATGCCGAGGGGGCATCGAAGCCGCTGCGGTTCACTCTCAAGACGTTAGAGGCGAGGGAGATACTCGAACTGACGAGGACCAATGACATACGGTCTCATCTCCCGTCGCTGAGGAAGGCGATAGACGCCCTCAGGGAACGTCAGGACTCATATTCTGTGAGGGAGCTCATAGACATCCTGTCAAGGGATGAGGATAACAAGAACCCCATGCTGATAACCGAGCTTGAGTATCTCGATGAGATAGGTATCTTCGCGACGCGCGGCAACCGTATCGACGAGCTTGTGGAGGAAGGCAGAACGACAGTGATAAATCTGAAGGGCGTGCCCCCGGACATACAGGAACTGGTGGTGAGACGTCTCGGCACACTGATGTTCGAGATGCGCAAGGTCGGCTCTGTGCCGCCGATGATGCTCATAATCGAAGAAGCGCACAACTACTGTCCGCAGCAGGGAACGGCGATATCGTCGAGAGCGCTCGCAACGATCGCGTCCGAGGGCAGGAAGTTCGGTCTGGGTCTGATGGTCATCAGTCAAAGGCCTGCGAAGATCGACAAGAACGTCCTCAGCCAATGCGGCACGCAGATAATACTCAAGGTCACGAACCCCAACGACGTGAAGGCGATAGCCGCCTCCGTCGAAGGTCTGACCAACGGGATGACCGAAGATATACAGACAATGCCCATCGGCATCGCGATGGTCGTAGGCGCAGGTATAGAGGCGCCCCTCCTCGTCGATGTCAGACCGCGCGAGAGCAGGCACGGAGGCGCTGGTGTGAAAGTGTTATCGGAGGACGACTGAATGAGCGACGTCATAAGCAACGATAAGATCGCGAAATACCTTGACATAACCAAGGCCGCACTGGACAAGCTCAGAATATCGGCACCGGAGAGGTCCTTCGGGAGGAAAATGGCGGAGGATTTCCTCAACATGGCGACGTCCTACTATAACGACGCGATTCACTTCGCCGAGACCGGCGACAACGTCAATGCCTTTGCGGCCGTGAACTATGCGCACGGATGGATAGACTGCGGCGCGAGGATCGGATTGTTCGATGCGTTCGGTGATGACCGATTATTCACGCTCTATGAATGATCCTCGGCCCCTCGGCCGACGATGAACATGATATCGCCTCGACATCGCCTAGCAGCGACCGTACGCTGTCCTCGGAGGCATCCGTGAATATGCTGCCGCCTAGCATGCACACGGATGCGCGGTGGTCCTTTCTGAGAATTGTCAGTGCATCTCTGATGTTGTCGGTCTCGAGTCCCGCTGAACCTGAGAACCGGGATGACAGTTCGTACAGTGAACGTTCCGTCCTTTCATTCAGGTACTCAGATACGCACCTCGCTCCCTCCTCTGTTATTTTGTTCATTATGCACGTGTCCGAGAGCACAGTGCCCGTGTCTCTGCCCGGACCTGTCATTGCCACTGTGACATTCATACTGAGCATCGAATCGATCGTCCTTCCGAAAGGAGGGATACCTGCGCTCACCCTTATCGGCTGCCGTCCGCCCATGATCCCGGCGACATCCCCGAGTCCTCCGCCTAAGCTCACTTCGGCGATGTGCGCCGCTCTGTACGCATCATATTCGCTCATCCCTTCGACGAGTGACACGCAGAGACCGGCGGCGATCGCGCCCGCGGCGCTCATGCCCATGCCCTGGGACACCGGGAGTTGATTCTCGATCGTCACGTCAAAACCTCTGTCGGGGGACAGCGACCGTATCGTCCGCTCGGTTATCCTCGCATCGACCACGACGCCGTCCATTGTTATGACGAGTTTTCGGTCACTTCGTTCCTCGACCGTCACAAAAGTACCTTTATCCAATCGTATCCCTGCGCCTAGGGACCCCGTGGTCATCACATCGGCCGTCCGGACCGGGGAGAAGAAGCATGAGATATGCCCGGGGCAGAACGCCTTGATCATAGACCACCGGCACACACGTCCAGTATGGAATCGGCCATGTTCGCCTTCGTATCGGATACGTCCTCTGCATCCTCTTTTCCGACGATGATCGCCGACGACGATATCCTGCCGACGGAATCTATATCGTTAGCCACCACCGCTGTGAGATCGTATTCCTCGAGCCTCGCCCTCGCCTTTGCGATCAGTTCCTCACGACCGAGACCGGACTCCGCCTTGAATCCGATCACGTTACCGCACTTCCTGCGTATTGCCGGGAGCACCTTCGGAACCGGTCTCAACTCGATTTTCACGGACCTGTCGCTGGGTATCTTCCCATCAGCGCTCAGCGACGTGAAATCAGCAAGTGCCGCCGGTACTATGACCGCATCATGGTCTATCTCATCGACCATCTCCATCAATTCGCCAACAGTCCCGAAACGTCGGATCGGTACATACTCGGGCAGCGGCACGCTGCATCCTCCCATCCACAGTTCCACGTCCGCCCCTCTCTCGAAGGCGCGTTCTGCGATGTGTACTGCCATCAGACCGGTGGAACGGTTCGTTATTATCCTCATCCCGTCGATCGGTTCCTCACTTCTGCCGCCGATCACAAGTATCCTCTTTCCCTTGAGGTCGTTCTTGGACATGAGCTTGAACGTCCATGCGATCACCTCTTCCTTGGATACTACCTTCGCCCTCAGATCATCTATATGCGGACCTAAGAACATCACGCCGTCGCCCTTCAGCGATCGAATGTTACGCTGTACCGCGGGATTCCTGAACATGGAGTCGTGCATGGCCGGTGCTATCACGATCGGCACACCCGATCCGAGCGCCACCGTTGCCATCGTTGTCACCGGGGTGTCGTCGATACCCTGCGCTATCTTCGATATCGTGTTGGCCGTCGCCGGGTATATCAAGAACAGATCGGCAACGCTCCTGTCCCCCAGCAGCGACACGTGCTCCGCCTTTCCTGTGATCTCCGTCACCGGCTGGTTACCGGAGGCGAACTCCAGTGATTCCGGCGTTACGATCCTCTGCGCCTCCTTCGACATCACGGGTATCACCTTCGCGCCGTGCCTTATCATCTCGCGTATCGTCGCAAAACATTCTACCGCAGCGACACTGCCGGTGATGCCCATTATTATGGTCTTTCCTCTGAGTTTGTTGCTCTTCGTACAAAATATCTCTTCCGAAGGATGCATTATCTCTCCCCCATATCATAATCCTATACCCGTTATAATCCTTACCCTGTGATCTCGCGGACGCGACGAAGGACATCCTCCAGGACCTCTTCCTTCGGCCTGGACGCATCTATCACCTTGAAATTACGCAATTTAGCTATCCTCAGATAGTTGTTCCGTACCTCTCTCAAGTATTCGGGACGTTCGAATCTGCTCCTCCTGCCCCGGGATTCGACGCGCCCCATGCTCAGTTCCGGATCGATGTCGAAGAGTAACGTCATATCGGGCTCGATTATCACTTCGTCGTTGATCGCGGTCAACCAGTCCGCGTCCGCGGAACGTCCGTTGAGGGAGGCGGACTGATATGCTATCGTTGATGCGTAGTATCTGTCGCAGAGCACGGTCTTCCCGCTCTCGACCCATTTCACTATCTCGCATGTGTGGACGGCACGGTCAGCGGTGAACAGCAGCGCCTCCGCCTCCGGCGTCCTGTTACCGGATGTTCTTAGAATTGCGCCTATCTCGCCCTTGGTCGGTTCCGAGGTCTTGATGACCTTTATCCTTTCTCTGAGCAAAGCGGAGGCGACCTCGTCCATGCATGACGACTTCCCCGATCCGTCGATCCCCTCGAATACAATGAAGGCTCCCTTTCTCATCTCATTGCTCCCTGCTCTTAAGGTAACGCACGCTGAGTATCATATCTTTTGCGGCCTTCGTCTCGTCCACCCTCTTGACCGGACCGCAGTACGGGGCGTTGGTCACTATGTCCGCAGGCTCGTTCGCTATTGCGATCAGTACCTCGGCCATCCTGTTCAGGTCGTCCTCGGAACAGTCCTCCGTCGGCTCGAACATCATCGATTCGTCGACAAGCATCGGGAAGTACACGGTTGGCGGGTGGATGCCGAAGTCGATCATCCTTTTTGCGATGTCCATCGCCCTTACGCCCTTGTCCCTCTTCAGGACGGATGCGCTCAATACGAATTCATGCTTCTTCAGGTCGCCGTACGGTATCTCGTAGACGTCCTTCAGCATCTCCTTCAGGTAGTTCGAGTTGAGCACTGCCCTTACGGTCGCATCCCTGAGGCCTTCCGACCCCATCCTCAGGATGTACGCATATCCTCTCAGTATTACGTTCAAATTTCCGTAGAATGACCTTACCTTACCTATGCTCGCTGGACCGTTGTCCTCCAGTCTGTACATGTCGCCGTCCTTCCTTACCACCGGGGAAGGCAGGTATTTGATCAGTTCCTTCTTGACGCCCACCGGGCCGGAACCGGGGCCTCCGCCGCCGTGCGGCGCACCGAACGTCTTGTGGACGTTGAAATGAACGATATCGAAGTTCATGTCGCCGGGCGTGGTCACGCCCATTATTGCGTTCAGATTGGCACCGTCATAGTACATGAGCGCCCCCTCTTTGTGCAGGATCTCCGCCATCTCCCTGATCTTCGGGTCGAATATCCCTAGCGTATTGGGATTCGTTATCATGAACGCCGCCGTTCTCTTGGACACCGCAGCCCTGAGCGCATCGAGGTCCGCCGACCCGTCCGAGGCGGACGGTATCTCTATCACCTTGAAACCGGCCATCGCGGCGCTCGCGGGGTTGGTGCCGTGAGCACTGTCCGGTACTATGACCTCGTCCCTGGTCTCCCCGCGTTCCTCGTGGTACGCTTTCACGATCAGCATCGCCGCATGTTCACCGTTAGCACCGGCCGCCGGCTGCAGCGTCACGGCATCCATGCCCGCTATTGTCGCCAACTTCCGTTCCATGTCGTACATCATTGCCAGCGTGCCCTGTACGGTGCTGTCGTCCTGGTACGGGTGCACGTCCGCGAACGAACCCAGCGACGAGACGCGGTCCGCATACTTCGGATTGTATTTCATGGTGCACGAACCGAGCGGATACGGTCCCGTGTCCACGCCGAAGTTCATTGACGCCAGTTTTGTGTAGTATCGTATCACTTCGCTCTCCGGTATGTCCGGCAGACATATCGAATCCCTCTTGAGAACGTCCGGAACATCCGACGGACCTATCTTCCGAGGAACGGCGGCCATCATTGGTCCGCCCCGAAGCAGTATGCTCATGCGAGCACCTCCTTCAATGCGTCGGCGAGTTTCTTGTGATCGGCATCGGAGTGCATCTCTGTCGTCGCGATCAGCATGCAGTCGTCCATGCCCTTCGCGTGTCCGCCCAGCGGTACGCCGCCCATGACTCCCTTCTTCAGCAGTTCCGCGTTCACCGTGCGTGCGTCCTTCGCGAACCTCACGACGAACTCGTTGAAATGAATGTTATCGAATACCATCTCTATGCCCTTTATACCGGAGAGCAGCGACATCAGCGATCTCGCGCGCTCCATGTTCTTCTTTGCGACGGTGATCATGCCGTCCGCACCGAGGACCGATACGTACACGGCAGCGGCCACTGCAGTGAGCGCCTCGTTGGTGCATATGTTGGATGTCGCGGAACTGCGCCTTATGTGCTGTTCCCTCGTCTGCAGAGTGAGGCACAGCGCAGCGTTGCCGTCCATATCCTCGGACATCCCGACTATACGACCAGGCATCTTCCTTATGTGGTCCTGACGGCATGCGAACATGCCGAGCAACGGGGAACCGAAGCCCATCCTCGTGCCCATCGGCTGTCCCTCGCCTATCGCGAGGTCCGCGCCCATCTCGCCGGGCGGCCTCACGAGAGGCATGCACATCGGGTTCACGCCTATCACCAGCGGGACGTTCCCTATGATCTGTTTCACTGACGCCGTGTTGCCGTCAAGTATGCCGAACATGTTCGGCATCTCGGCGTACACACCGCACAGCCCGCCCTTCTTGACGGCGGCCGCTATGTCATCCAGTGAGAGCGCTCCCGTCCTCTTATCGAAACCGTATGTCGTTGTGCTTATCCCTGTGCCTACGAGGTAGTTGTTCAGCACCGAGACTTTCTCTTTGCTCAGTGCCTCCGGGATCAGGAACGTCTTGCCTTTGGATATGCGGGAGCACATTCTCGCCGCCTCTCCGAGAGCGGTAGCGCAGTCGTACATCGACGAGTTCGCCGCGTCCATGCCTGTGAGTTCGCACACCACGCTTTGATATTCAAAGAGCGCACGAAGCATGCCCTGGCTTATCTCCGGTTGGTACGGGGTGTATGATGTGTACATCTGTGACATTCCTGTCACGTGGTCCACTGCGGCGGGGACGTAGTGCCTGTAGACTCCCAATCCCATGAACGACGGAATATCGGCCGCGGTAACGTTCCTCTGAAGCGTTCCCGCTACCTTCTCGACCATTTCCATCTCTGACAACCCGGGGCCTATGTTCAGCTCCTTCCTGACGTCCTGCGGCACGTCGGCAAACAGCTCATCGGCCGATGACATACCCAATCGGCGCAACATGCGTTCCTTCATGGAATGGCTGTAATACGGGGGATTATTTAGTCTTGACCTCTTTTCCGCGTATATGCTCGTTCACGAGGCGTGCGTTGAACGAGGGAAGACTTTCTATGTCGCGTATCTCGTTCCCGCACACGGAGCGCAACCTGCGCCTTATCGTCAGGTCGTATTTGATACACAGTGACGACAAACAACGTTCGAGTTCCTTGGCTATCTTCTCGCCCTCGTGATCCCAATCCGTGAGGATGACCGCATTCATTTTTTCTTCGAAAAGTCTCTCTGCTACCTTCAGCGGTCCTCCTTCCGACTGGACGGCGGTCATCCTTCCGCTCACGCCCGCGAGCCACAGCGCCATCTTGTCCTTCTGACCCTCCACGATCAGAACGTGATCGTCCGGGATATCAAAAAGGTCGTCGAATATCTCTTTCAGCTTTTCAAGACGTTCCGCACCGTTCATTCCGCCGCCTCCGGTAATGATGTCATCTCCTCATGGTTACCGCATCACATCTGCGTCCGTACGTTCTTCGATGTGACGCGGAACACCGAGATATCCATACCTGTGATATGCCCGAACACGTTTATGATGGTTTTCCGAAGTTCGCCTATTGTGTGGGGGATCAGTGATAACTCTCAAATATTCACATAAGGTTAGCTGTGACGATGACCGCGCAGGAGCAGATGGCATTCGACGAACTGTCCGCCATATACAGGACGGAGATGAGGTCGCAGATGCTGTCCGATGTGAGGAGGGATCTGTACTCAGCTCTGAAGCAACTGCAGGAGAGCGTCCGCAAAGAGTATGAGGCGGAGCTCTCGAAGGATCCGGACTCAATAATGTGCGAAGGTCTGAGCGAACGCCGCAAGAAGGTGGCGTTCACAGCTCAGAAGGTGATCGGCCTGCGGATGGAGAAGATAGCGAAGATGGCCCTGCGTGCGTCCATGGGCGCCGATAATGCCGTCGATAAACTCACTCCGGAAGAGCGCGAATATTACGAAAGCGTCGCATCCGCGTCCGGTAAGCTTCGCGGGACTGCGAAGGACGCTAAGAAGGGCGCGAAGCAGGACCTCCTGCCTGACGACGGGATGCGCGCACGCATCGTTGCAGATGACGTCATCAGTTACGTACAAGAGGACGTGATGAACGACATCCCGGATGATGTGGTGGTCGCGGAGGAGGGGGAGGAAATCATCGAAAGACCGCGAAGGGACACGGAGCCGAAGGAGGAGATGGTCGTCATACGCATACTGGAGGACATTCCAAGATTCGCAGGTCCGGACCGTGACTATGTGCTGAAGAAAGAGGATATAACCAGAATGCCGACCGCGTTCGCCGGCGCTCTGATAAAACACGAAAAGGCGGTCGTGCTGGACATCAAACCCTGATTATCCTTGTATCGCCCTTGAACTCCAGGCAGTCTATCTTCGATCTCTTTATGCCCGTTATCTCGGAGACCGTCTCACGGGCGGTGTCCGGGGTGTTGTTGTTCCTGCTTATGTGCGCCAGGAATATCTTCCTTTTCTCGTTCATCGTCCTTCTGAGCGATTCGGCGCAGTCCACGTTCGACAGATGTCCGATATCACTTCCGACCAGTCTCTTCAGCATCGGCGGATAGGGTCCGGTGGCCAGCATCTGTTTGTCATAATTCGATTCAAGTATCGCCAGATCGGCACCTTGAAGTTCGTTCTCCACCTCACATGTCATCTTACCGGTGTCCGTTGCGATCAGTACTCTCTTACCGCCGGCTGATATAAGGAAGGCGTTCGGTTCGGACGCGTTGTGCGATGTCGGTAACGGAACGACGCTCATGGGGCCGGACGAGAACGTCTCCATTGTTGTTATCCTGGAATACGTCACCTTCCCGAAGTCGTGCGAGATGAACGTCTTTTCGTTGCATCTGATCGGAACGCCGAGCTTCCTCGCCATTATACCGGCACCGGAGACATGGTCGCTGTGCTCATGTGTTATCAGTATCTCCTTCACGAGCGACGGGTCGAGTCCGTTCAGGTTCATCAATTGCATTATCCTTTTGCCGCTGATGCCCGCGTCCACCATGACGGCATGGTCCTCAAAAACAACAACAGTACAGTTGCCGTCACTGCCGCTGGCGAGGACGTGCACCTCCATCACGATCGTTCCCATCCCATCATCGTTATCGGATCATCTCTTTTTCTTGTATATCGAGAATATTATGTCCCCTCTGGATATTATTCCGACGAGGACCCCTCTCTCAAGCACCGGTACGCGGTTGACCGTCTTCTTGATCATCTCTTGTGTAACGTCAGCGATCATGGCATCCGGTGCGGTCGTGAGGACCGTGCGCGTCATTATGTCCTTGACGAGCGTGTTGGATATGTCATCGCTTGCTTTCTTGACGTCCTCATCGCCGGACGTGTCGTCCATGGGGGATTCCAGCATATAGAGCGACGGATGGTCTATGTGCAGCTGGTCCTGATATTTCATCACAAGTTCCAGAATGTCCGTCTCGCTGAGTATCCCTATGAGATGTCTGTCGTCATCCACGACGGGGGCGCCGGATATGTTGTGCAGCGCGAAGAGGACCGTCGCCTGCTTTATGGTGTCCGTCTCCTTCAGCGTCACCACCTGCGTCGTCATTACGTCCCTTACATGAAGTTTGACCATGTTTTCAGCATGTGTTCCAAGGGTTATATTCGTTGTGATTGTGAGGCGGAACGACACTGATGTTTTTTAACGCAGAACATGCAAAAACCTGCGTGCGCGAAGCTTTATTAATGGGAAGATACTTGAGGCAAAAAGACGGGCTTGTAGCTCAGCTAGGTAGAGCGATCGGCTCTTAACCGATCGGCCAAGGGTTCGAATCCCTTCAAGCCCGCTATCTGTCTACCCAGACAAGCGAAAAAAATTCTATTGTTTTCAGACGTCTTCTTCCGATGCCTCCGGTTTTCGGTTCTTCGACCAGAATTCTTTCATTTCCCTCGATGCGACGCGGATGTCCTTGTCGCAGTAATAGCGCTGCGTAGTGACCAGTGAGGAGTGTCCCATCACT
>WQZJ01000036.1 GCA_009780795.1 Methanomassiliicoccaceae archaeon | reverse complement strand
GATCAATCTCATCTGAAACGGCACCTTTAGGGCTTTTTGAGATGTTAAAACAACGCAAAACCATGTAGATATTAGAAGAACGGATTTCTATAAAAGAAAGGGATCGATGATTTCCCATTAGCCGCGCGCCCGACCGACAGGAAAATATCAAATAATACTCCTCTCAAGGCGCTGGACGTTCCGATATTTATGCAGTTATAGTGCCTGAACATCATAATGGTGCCGTCTCAGATGATATTCATCATTTCAGATCCAGCGGAATTATGATTCCAGTCGGTCGCACGTCGCGCAGATTTTTAAACGTCGGTAACATTATAGGCGCGGAGATAAAATGGAGAACGTTACCTTCAAATTCAAGTTAGGTCTGATGCAGAACATGACGATTAAATCGCCTCTCGAGATAATCATCGACGATAACGAGAAGTTCAACGTTGACCCAAGCGGTTCTTTATCCGTCACCGTCGCCGACGGGTCGCACAAGATGAGATTGTCCATTTGTGTGGTCGAGAGTTACGGCGACCAGGGGAGGTTGGGAATTCTGGATACGAAACTTGATGTGCGGCCCGGTGTGAAGTACCTTGTCACGTACAAGTACGCTTCGATGTTCATGAAGGGCAGTGTGAGCATCAAGACCGTCTGATCCCCGGTCGCGACGGACGGGTACGGGCGCCGCGCGCCCGTTATGTATAATAAACCTCAAATCATATACCCGACGCATGATAGTGATAGGCGGGTCAACATCCCGCGATCTCGCGAAGGAGCTCGCGATGCTGCTGGAATGCAAATGCATCCTCGCATCGTCGACCAGGTTCCCGGATGGTGAGTGTTACACGAGGATAGAGGGCGAATCGCTGAACGACGACGTTGTGATAGTCCAGAACACGTATCCGGACCACAGCATAATAGAGATGCTGCTGCTTCAGGATGCGGCCAAGAGGATGGGGGCGAGGTCGATAACGCTCGTCATACCGTATTTCGGGTACGCCCGACAGGACCGTATATTCAAACCGGGCGAACCGCTGAGCGCCAAGGTCATGGCGAACCATCTCGGACTGGTGTGCGATCGTGTGATAACGATAGACATCCACAAGGAATCGGTGCTGAAGAATTTCAAGTGCCCCGCCAGTGATATCAAAGCATCCGGGGCGATAGCCGAATACTTCATGGACAAGGGCATAGACCTCGTGCTCGCGCCGGATGCCGGCGCGGCCGAGAGGGCGAAGGATGTCGGGACCAGGATGGGCCTGCCTTATGACCACCTGGAAAAGACGAGACTGTCCGGTACAGAGGTCAGGATCGCGCCGGCGAAGAGGGGGTGCGTCAACAAGAACGTTCTTATCGTCGATGATATCATAGCCACCGGCGGTACGATACTGGCGGCCACGATACAGCTGAAGGAGGCGGGTGCGAAGAGCGTGTCCGTGGTGTGCACGCACGGTGTGTTCACGGGTGACGCGATACAGAGGCTCACTGGCGGTAACATTGATGCGCTGTTGTGCTGCAATACACTCGAAAGCAAAGTATCTAACATTTCCGTTGCATCGGCGGTGGCCGAAGAACTTAAAAGAGCGAAGAAGAAGAAAGGAATTCTCAGGAAGAATTGATGATCATGCGAAAGGAAACGGATTTCAGCGAATGGTATAACGAGATAGTGGAGAAGGCAAACCTCTCCGATAAGAGATATCCGATCAAAGGGATGAATGTGTGGACCCCGTACGGATGGAAGATAATGAGCAACATCGATCGCTTCATAAGAAAGGAGCTGGACGCCACCGGCCACGACGAGGTCTGTTTCCCACTGCTCATCCCGGAGACGGAGTTCAAGAAGGAGAAGGACCACATCAAGGGATTCGACTCCGAGGTGTACTGGGTAACGCACGCGGGTCTCAATGAACTCGATGTCAGATTAGTGGTGAGGCCGACATCGGAGACGGCGATGTACCCTATGTTCTCGCTCTGGGTAAGGTCACACACGGACCTCCCGCTCAAGATATATCAGATCGTGAACACCTTCAGGTACGAGACCAAGCAGACGAGGTCCTTCATCAGGGTGAGGGAGATACACTTCTTCGAGTCGCACACATGCCACGTCACGGAGGAGGATGCACAGAGGCAGGTCGAGGAGGACTTCGAGATACTCAGCAACCTGATGAAGGAGCTTTGCATCCCGTATTCACTGCTGGTGCGCACTGAGTGGGACAAGTTCCCGGGCGCGTACTACACGGTAGGCCTCGACACGGCAATGCCCAACGGCCGTATGCTGCAAATAGGTTCGATACATCATTACCGCACCAATTTCGCGGTGCCGTACAACATCACATATGAGGATGCGGACGGTGAGCACAAGCACGTACACCAGACGACCTACGGGATGTCCGAGAGGCTGGTGGGCGCCATGATAGGCGTGCACGGTGACGATAAGGGATTAGTGCTGCCTCCGGCGGTGGCACCCGTTCAGACGGTGATAATCCCGATACTGTCGAAAGGTAATACGGATGCTGTGATGAAAGAGGCCGAAAGACTCAGGGACACTCTGGCGAACGCAGGTCTGCGGGTAAAGTTGGATGACCGTGACGAGAGGCCCGGGAGCAAGTTCTTCGACTGGGAGCTGAAAGGTGTACCGTTGCGTCTCGAGATCGGGATGAGGGACATCGAGAACAATGTCGTCACATTCGCGAGGCGCGACGACGGGAGTAAAGGAACGATATCGTTGCATGATGCCCCGGATGCGGTCCGCGTGATACTCGGCGCGATCAGGAACGATATGTACAGTAAGGCATGGGACAAACAGAAGGGATGCGCCGAGACGATAACATCGACGGATAACATCCCTGACAAGATGTTAAGATTCGGATGGTGCGGCTCGGAGGAGTGCGGCCACAGGTTCGAGGATGACAACGACCTCAAGATGCTGGGCACCCCGTACATTCCGGAGGAGTTCGACGGCACCTGCATAATATGCGGTAAACGCACAGACAAGGTCGCTTACGCGTCCAGGTCCATGTGATCCCTCAGGAGTCTCTTCGCGTCCGCATACACACGCTCGGCCGGTCCGAGCGTGACCCATCCGTCCTCCAGTGTCAGTATGTCAAAGCCCATCCTGTCGGCGAACTTCTTCGTCGCGGCATGGAACTCATCCGGATCGCCGAGGCCGGTGTCCACCTTCATTACCTCATGGTAATCTGCCATCTCGAAGACCATCTTCAGCATCGAATCGTCCCCGGTGTCGATGCCCTTGAATAATTCCATCCTACCAAGAAGGTCATCATAGTTCGTCGCGAACGCAGGCGTGAAGTACATGATCCCCGGATACTTCTTCAGAAGCCTCAGATACTGTTTGGTACCGCCGATGGCGGCCGCTATGCAGTCATCGACTATGTCCCCGTCCTCGTCGCGTATGATCGTCATCGGTATGCTGAGGTTCTCGGACGACCAGACGTCGATGTCCTTCAGGCCGTTCCCGCACAATCCGTAGTACAAGGCGAGCACATCCGCACGGTCCTGCATGCGTCTCATACACTCTCTGACGGAATCCCTCAGGTCCGAAGGCTCCTCATGAAGGCCGAGGTCCATCATCCATATGACCACGGTGAAACCATCATTCTCGATAGGATATGAGCCGTCCAGGAAGCGTTCCTCGTTTATGATCTCATGCTCAATGCCGTATCTGGCTAATTTGATCTTCATGCTCTTGGCGTGGCGGTTGTCCAGAAGATAGACGTTCGATATCTCGCCGTCCTTGGACATGCCGTATATCAGTTCGTCCTCGAGTATCGGACACGCGAGGACGCCGAGGACCCCCTTGGCCGTCATAGTTCAATGATGCGCTGCACCGTATTTAACCGCTCGCGAAGAAAAGGATTAACACTATGAAGCGATTTGTGGTACGATGTTCGAGGACGGGGAGTACGTGTTTCTCGCGGACGGCGACGATAAGAGATATTGGATCAGGGTATCGTTTGACATGATCCGCATACCGTCGCTCGGTACGATCGACGGATCCAGATTCAGGGATGCGGATGACGGTTCAGCCGTTACCATAGCCGGAAAGGAGTTCACGATATTCCGCGCAGGCGCCGCGGACCTCATGGGTTCGCTGGAGAGGGGGGCGCAGATAATAACGCCCAAGGATGCGGCGTCGATAATAATGAACTGCGACGTCAAAAGCGGTGACACGGTATTGGAGGTGGGCGCAGGCTCAGGAGCGCTGACCACCGCGCTGACATCTGCCGTCGCCCCGGACGGAAGGGTGCACACCGTCGAGCTAAGGGAGGAGTATGCGCTTCGCGCCCTGAAGAACCTCAAGCGAACAGGCCTCGACAGATATTGGAGCTATCAGATAGGCGATGCAAAGGATGTGACCGTGAACATGGCAGCGGACGTGCTGATAACGGATATGCCGGACCCGTGGTCCGCATTCGAGAACCTGATCGGCAGCGTCAGACCGGGAGGGAGGGTATGTGCCTACGTGCCTAACATGAACCAAGTGGAATCGACGGTCAACAAGATGCGTGAGATGAACTTCTTCGACGTCCGTGCCGCAGAGCTGATGGAACGCGAGCTGGAGGTACATCCGGGCGGTGTGAGGCCGTCATTCAAGATGCTCGGTCACACAGGATATCTAGTTTTCGGGAGAAAGAGGAGTTAGGTCAACGATAACGGCAACATCGTCGCCGTCCTTGATGCTCAATGTCCTTCTGAGATGGAACTTGCACACAAGTTCCATCGTATCCTCGTAATGCGATCTCTCAGGGACGACGATCGCGCAGTCCAGGTTCTGTATCTTGGCGCGGTACGCCATGACCTTTCCGAACGTCCTGCCGTCCTTCTCGAATCCGTCGATCACATGGCCGGGCATGTTCCTGACAACTTCCAGCTTATCGAGGTCCTCGACGGCCACCTTGATGTTCAGCGTCCCCTCGAACGGTTTGAATCTGAGTTTGGCGTAGAACTGGTCCATGTACGGCTTCTGGTTGATGTAGTACCCGCCCTCGCCCATGCCCGATGATATCTTGCCGTGAAGTGTGACGTGGTCGGTGAGCTCGAATATCCGGCGGTACTCGTTGTATTCCTTCCGAAGTTCCTCGACCCCGATATCAGTTATCTTTATCCGCTGTCTTCTGGCACCGAGGTCGCGGATGAGATACTTCTCCTCGAGAAGCTCCAATATCCTTTTGGATGCGGATTGTTGGCTCATGCCGAGCGCATCTCCCAGTTCACGGGATGAGACCGCGATGTAATTGTTGATGCCGCCGAGCAGGGCGATCTTCCTCAGGGAGAACGAATACTTCTCATCCATCGTGCCCAAATTGTAGTTGACAGGATATTAACGTTGCTGTCGGTTCCGTCCCGTGCGCCTTCCAGGGCGCGCCCCGTGTGTGTAACATATTAATAAATAGACTGTAATCTCCGGGACCATAGGTGCAATCATGGAAGAGAGACCAATATATGTCGTCGTCGCTTCGACGTTGGCTTTGATCGGGGCGTTCTTCGCGCTCATGGTCACCATATCCGGGTTAAGGGTCACGGAGGACGGCCTCGAACTCAGGATGGGATTCTGCCTTCTGTCGCTGATATTGTTCATAGCGGTCGCCGGCTCGCTGAGTTCCAACGGACAATGGTCGTGGAGATTCTTGATATTCATGCAGGTCCTGTGTACGGCGGTCCCGATACTGGCGCATATATTCGGCGTTATAGACTTCCCGTTCACGGTGACGCTTGTGATACTGTCATGTCTGATGATCGTGTTCACGACCACCCAGGAGTCGAGACGGTGGATCGAGGCGGACAGAGTTTAAACATATTTCCCGTTCTTTGAATGAGGGCGCACACCCTCTTCCTTTATTTCATTCAGCGTGGCGACAGCGCCGTTCCGTATCCTTGTCTCTCCGAACAAGCAAGCGTCCGTACCATGTCACGTGTGCCCTTATTCGCACGAGAGCGGCAGCAGCGTTCGTGAGTCTCCGTATGAGAACGATGTTCCTCCTCTCAACTTCCCGCCGATGTCATGCATGTATCATCATCGTACGGAAGGGAGCGTTCGCTGTCCGGAAGAATGAAAAACAAAGAGGAGCGACGTTAGTCGCTCGGTTTGACGCTGTTGATCAGCCTTGTACCCTCTATCAGGAGCATCACGAAGAACGCGAGCACAGCCACTGCCGAGGCGAGCTCATACCCGAAGAACAGGAGAGCCGTCGCGCCGCACAGCAGTATCACCAGGTAGAACGCAGCCGTTATCATGCGCTTCTGCTGCCAGTCCGCCAGTGTTATGCACGCGAGCGCTGCGACGCCCATCACGATCACGATGTACTCCATGACCTCGGACACCTCACCGGATGCCATGAGCGCCAGGCCCTCCAGTATGAGCACGATGCCCACCATCGTGATGAAGAAGCCGGAGACGTTGCGCGCATATATGCGGCGCATCATACCCGCGCCCACTCCGTAGAACACGAGGAACGCACCGCCGACCATGCATGCGATCGAGAAGTAGGCGGTGGCGTCGCCACCGGTCATTCCGAGCTCATATATCAGATCGCCGCCGAAGGACCACTCCGGTACCGACTGTATCGAGAACAGCCAGAACACCAGGAATGCGGTCGCGCCCACCAACAGTGCGAAGCCGTATCCGAGTCTGTGTCTGTCAGATATCCCCGTTCCGTCGGGCAGCCTCTTCTCGAGAGCCCCCTGGTACAGGTATTTCATTCCCTGCAGTGCGAACAGTGTAAGCAATATCAGCGCAGCCATCGTCTCGACGCCCGGGAATCCGACGAGGAAGCACCATTCCGCACCCGCGGTCAGCATCTCCGTCTCAAGTATGAGGTACGTCAGCGCCCCGAGGACGATGCCGATGGGCGTCAGTAACGACAGCACTTTGAGGCCGTCCTTCCAGTCCTTCAAGGCAAGCAGTATCAGCGCCAGGAAGCCGACCCCGAACGCGGCGTAGGCGATGGGCGCGTGCAACGACTCGCCCTCTGTGATGATACCGATCAGTGCCATCGCCAGACCGGAGATCACAACGAGCAGGCCGGCGGCCCTCTCGACGACCTTCCCGTTCGACAACAGAAGACCGAGACCGAACCATATGAACAGTATGCCTGCGAACAAGCAGCCCATGTTGAAGAACATGTTCGCCGCCCAGATGTCGGAAACGCCCAGATCGCTGAGGAAGTTCGTACCGAACACCCACGCCGGGTCGGAATGGGCGGCCGTGTACCATGATAATCCGAACACTATCACCGCGAGCAGCGCCGCCAGACCGATGAAGATGTTCCGTTCTTTCACGAGTTCCATATGAATTTCTCCTAACCCGAAGCACACGGGCCATATTGTGCCACGTTACGACGAACGCTGTATATTAATGCTTTTCAAGAAGAAAGGCGCGTTATACAGGTATAAAAAATATATACAACAGGGAAGGGCTGAAAAAGGACTGTTAACATAAGCAAAGGCTTATTGCGCATATCACGTTCGCATGTCGGCGATCAAATGAGGAACATTTATTTCATCGGCACCGCGGGCAGCGGGAAGAGCTCGCTCGTTCTCTCGTACAAAGAATGGTTGGATTTCAACGGCATAGATTCGATAATCGTGAACCTGGATCCCGGAGCGGACTCCCTGCCGTATGTCGCGGACATAGACATACGGGAATGGATAGACCTGCAGGAGGTCATGTACGAATACTCGCTGGGCCCGAACGGGGCACAGATCGTCTGTGCGGACCTGATGGCCATGAACATCGAGAAGCTGCTGGACGCACTCAGCACCTATAAGACGAAATACGTGCTCATAGACACGCCCGGACAACTGGAGCTGTTCGTGTTCAGGAAGTCGTCCGACATCATCGCCGAGGCCCTCGGAAAAGAGAGGTCGATGAGCGTGTTCCTGGCGGATCCGATGCTGTGCAGGACGTCCAACGGTTTCATAACGTCGGTGATGCTGTCGTCGATAGTTCAATTCCGCATGCGTATGCCGACCATCAACATATTATCGAAATCAGACCTGCTGGGTGATAGTGAACTGGACAAGGTCTTGACGTGGTTCTCGGACCCGGATGCGCTGTATGGTGATATGTTGGACAACGACGGCGACCCGCAGACGGCGATAGGCATGGAGCTGTTCAAGGCGATGGAGAGCATAGGCGTGTTCGGCGGTATCAAAGCGGTGTCCGCAAAGGAATCATTGGGCATGGAGGAGCTGTACGCAGCATCGCAGCAATGCTTCTTCGGCGGTGACGACGCGGAATCCGGCTGAATCACGCGAACATGAGAGCGGGCGGTTTGCTCATCTTGTTCTTTTCCACTTCCATGACCTTCGACTTGGCCCTGTCGAAGTCGGACACCGTGACGCAATCCCTTCCGTCACGTATCGCGAGCATGCCGGCCTCGGTGCATATCGACTTTATCTCGGCACCGGAGGCACCCTCGGTCATCATCGCAAGTGCCTTGGTGTCTATGTGGCCGTCTATGTTCATGTAGGACGTGTGTATCTTGAATATCTCCGTTCTGCCTTCGACGTCCGGCAGACCGATGTCTATGATCCTGTCGAACCTTCCGGGTCTGAGCAACGCCTCGTCCAGTATGTCCGGTCTGTTCGTTGCGCCGATTATCTTTATGTTGCTGGTCGGTGTGAAACCGTCAAGTTCCGAGAGCAACTGCATGAGCGTCCTCTGCACCTCACGGTCGCCGGATGTGGACCCGTCCAGCCGCTTCGCGCCGACGGAGTCAAGTTCGTCTATGAATATGATGCTCGGGGCCTTCTCCTTGGCGAGATCGAACAGTTCGCGTACGAGTCTGGCGCCTTCGCCGATGTATTTCTGAACAAGCTCGGAACCCACGAGCCTGATGAATGCGGCCTGCGTCGCGTTCGCGACCGCCTTTGCCATAAGCGTCTTACCTGTGCCGGGCGGGCCGACGAGCAGCACTCCCTTCGGCGGCTCTATACCAACCTTCTTGTAGAGTTCCGGGCGGAGCAGCGGGTCTTCGACCGCTTCGCGCAGTTCCATCATCTGATATTTGAGGCCTCCGACATCGTCGTACGTGATATCAGGCTTGTCGATGATCTCCGCCCCGGTCACCACAGGGTCCAGCGGTGCCGGCAGGATGTCCATCACCGCCAGTGTCTGTTTGTTCATCGAGACGCGCGAGCCGGGTATGAGGTCCCTCTTCGGTATGAGGTCTGAAACGGAGACGATGAAGTCAGGTCCGGTGGAGCTCTTCACGACAACGCGGTTGTCGGCGAGGAGGTCCCTCAGCGTGCCTATTATGAGCGGCGGGCACTTCAGACGTTCCATCTCGGCCTTCATCCTCTTCAGTTCCTTCTGCGATCTGAACAACTCACTGTCGAGGGAGCGTTTCTCAGCTTCCACGTTCTGCACCTCGTCCATGAGCCTGGCATTCTTGTCCTCCAGAGAACGTATCTTATCCCTGAGCTCGTCCGCCAATTCTCTCTCGTATCCGTTGCTCATATGTTTCACGCTGTATCCGATTAATGCGTCTACATTATTAACCTTCCGTTATAACGCATCCGTTCTCAATCGAAAACGCACACACGGAGGGAACGATTATGTTTAATTATCACGAAGACATGGGGAAAACGGGATAAAGATGCTCTGTGAACTGTGCGGAAAGGAGGCGGGCGCGGCGAGGCCCGCATTCATAGAAGGTACGAAGCTGCATGTATGCCAGAACTGTATGAGATTCGGCGAGGAATATAAGGCGCAGGGAGGTAAGGCGGGAGCGTCCGCGCCAGCCCCCAGCGCAGCCGTGATCGAGGAGAGGCTGCAGAGGCGCGAGAAGAGGATGCAGACCAGGGACGTTTACGAAGGAACTCAATCCATCGAACTGGTGGACGACTACGGAAGGGTCATAAGGGAGGCACGTGCCGCGAAGGGAATGGACGTGGAACAGTTCGCGGCATCGATCAGCGAAAAGAAAGGGATAATAGCGAAGATCGAGGCGAACAACCTCATACCCGACGAAAAGCTGATGAGGAAGATAGAGAAGGCGTTGAACATCAGGTTGACGGAGACGGTGATGTCCACTGCCGGAACGAACAGGCAGTCCGGGTCCAGAATGACGTTGGAGAACTTCGTCAAAAAGGGATGATCAGCGCTTCGCCACAACGTCGTACGCGTTACCGCAGCGTCCGGTCACATCGACGCCGTTATCTCTGAGGAGAAGCAGCGCAGCGATCTCGATATCTACGTTCATCCTCTTCTGGATGGCGTTCACGGAGACGATGAAATCCTTTCTCTTGATACCAATGGATTCCGCCTCAGCCATAAGTTCGGACAGCAGACCATCCGCCGGCGGGGCGGGCGGAGCGCTCTTTTGTTTGATACCGAGCATGTCAGCGGTGGGTTTGAAACCTATCGGAACGTCGGCGGTGCGGACGTCGAACGTCGGCCGCAGGTATTCCCCGTCCTTTTCCAGGATGCCGCCGCTCACGAGCCGCGATATCAATTCCTTGGTGTCGCCGGGCCCCATCCACCTCAGGTCCATGGATACGCCCATGAAGAACTCGTTCTCGGTAACGACGTTCTTGCCCTTGGTCCTGAAGAACGCGGCCGCAGTAAGTTCGAGGGGATCCATGCTACGAAATCGTGATGCGGTATAAAATCACGTCGTTCACCGTCCCGCCGGAACGCGGACCGCATGCGACACTGACATCCGGACAAATTAAAAGTCTGCAACTGTGTTTCATAATTCCCTCACGCCGTCGCCCTCTTCATCAAATTGAAGCATTCTATGTTGTGTCCGATCTCGTTCACCATGTTCACGAATGTTTTCGATGAAACGGATTCACCGAACAT
>WQZJ01000035.1 GCA_009780795.1 Methanomassiliicoccaceae archaeon | reverse complement strand
TGTGACCGATCTTACCTTGTCATCACCGTTCACTGACAGTAGCTCCGAATTCATTATCGTCCTGATGTTGCTGCTGTTAAGT
Organism: Methanomassiliicoccaceae archaeon; assembly: GCA_009780795.1. GTDB lineage: Archaea > Thermoplasmatota > Thermoplasmata > Methanomassiliicoccales > Methanomethylophilaceae > Methanomicula. Next base: position 10,908 of record WQZJ01000035.1, on the reverse strand, counting down.
GCCAGCGTATTGCTTTCGTCGCACCGGAACTCGTTCCTTCGGTGCACTATGGACGTTTCAGTGACGGCGTCAGCGATGAGAGCCATCTCTATGGCGCTGTTCCCTCCGCCGAACACTATGACCCTCTTCCCGATGAGCTCCTCCTTCGGCGGCAGCAGGTAGCATAGCCCCTTGCCCTCGAAGTCCTCCTCTCCCTTGCAACCCATCTTCTTCGGCTTGAACATGCCCATGCCCGTTGATATTATCACCGAGCGTGCGTGATATTCGTTCACCGCTGTCGTGACGATAAGTTCTTCCTTACCGTCGTTGATGTCCACGACCTTCTCCTTCTCCCTTATCTCGCATCCCATGGACTCCGCCTGTGCGTAGAATTTATCGGAGAGCTTGCGTGCCTGTACCCTCTCATAACCCGGATAATTGACCACGGCCTTGTCCGGATACAGGGAGACGAGCTGTCCGCCGATCTCTCCGGCATCCAGTATGAGTGTGCTCATCATCCTGGTCCTGGCGTATATTCCGGCCGTTAGACCGCCCGGACCCGCACCGATGATTATGAGGTCGTAAATCATTCCTTGGTGAACGTGTTTGCCATATAAAACGTTGTCCGTTGCGAATATAAGAGAGAATAATTCGCTTTTCAACGAAACTCGCCGTTAAGCTACGAAAAGCGAAGCTGGCGTATACGTTTTACGCAACATTCTTCGCCTTCTGGCGTATGGGCGACCCCATCACATATAAAAGTGTACGCCGTTACCTTACATGTGATATCATGGACGGTCAGACGGACGAAGGTTATACAGAGAGCATGCTGAACATAATCCTGGACGAGATCGACGACATAATCATAATCCACGATTCCGAGCACACCGTCGTATGGATGAACCGTGCCGCCACAGAGAGGTTCGGGACATCCGTGGAGGACATGATCGGCAGACGTTGTTATTCACTGTTCGGAAGGTCGAAGAAGTGCGATTCCTGTACGGTGACATCGGCCACCAGGGACGATAAATCAAAGAATATCCGCATCGTCCCGAACACAGGGGAGTGCTACGAATGCACGACGATACCCCTTTACAGGGGCGACGAGATAAAACTGGTGGTCCAGCATCTTAAGAGGACCTGTGATTAGTGATAAATACAACCAACGTGTTGACGGGCTATGTTCGCCATAGAGGAGTTCATATTCCTGTTCGCGGCCGGTGCGTTCTACTTCGCCCTGCTGTTCGTCCATAACATCAGAAAACCTAAGACGGAGTGATGCCGCCCTTTCTTTCCCGGCGGTCATTCCGATCACCGAGCGGCCGATATACTTCGTGAAAGTGACAGGTTAAATATTCACACGTCAGTTTACCTCCGGTGATATCATGGTAAAGATGCCCGATAATGTTTTGGCGGCGTTCAACGACGCCGCCGCTGTGAAGGTGCTGACATCGGTGGGGGATGACGGACAGCCGCACTCGATCGTATGCGGAAGCATACGTGCGGTGGACGCGGACACCCTGATCGTCGGTGAGATACTTATGAGGAACACGGCCAAGAACCTCAAGAACGGCGGCAAGGCCGCCTTGTTGGTGGTCCTGGGCAAGACCTCGTTCCTTGTGGACGTGAACATCGCGCAGCGCGTCGCCGAGGGCCCGATGCTCGACAGTATGAACGAGGTGCTGAAGGGAATGGGGCTCAAAGCGGCCGCGGTCTGGGTATTCTCGCCCACTGCGGTGTTCGATCAGAGCGCATCCCCTGCGGCAGGCACAAAGCTCGCATAAACCCCTTCCATTCCTTTCCTTTTCATTCCGCGTTCCAATGGTAAGATTGATATTGCCGCTGACGAATCACGGACGCATGTGGTACGACCGGTCCAAGGCGAGCATGATGATCTTCATGGGTGCGGCGCTCGCGTTCATCGGCATAGGATTGTACATCATGGGTCACATGTGGCCCGGTGTGGCATCGATGATGGTCGGCATGGCATCAGTGGTCATCGGGTTCACGATACTGAAGTTCCACATCGTGTCGGGTTTCGGGAAGAGACCCTAGTTCCGACGAACACCACCCAATTCCTTTCTTCGATCTCGTGAACGGTGACGCTGAGGCCGCAGTCTTTCAGCATTGCCGTCATCTCGTCGTTCTCACGCAGGTCAAGCCCGTACGAGCGTATGATCTCATCGTTCCTCTCCTTGAACATCGGATGCGGATACGTCTCGGACACGATCACAAAACACCCGCCGTCAGCGACCATCGCCGCCGCCTTCACGATGTCGTCGTCCAGGTCCGGCCAAAAGAAATACGTCTCGAACGCGGTGACAAGGTCGAACGATCCTTCTTCGAACGGAAGCTCGGACACGCTGTCCAGTGACACGCGGCATCTCCCGCTGTCCACCAGTTCGGCGTTCACCTTCCTTGTCATGGCAACGGATTCCTCAGATATGTCGATGCCGTATATCTCCGCGTCCCGATGCATCGCAGACAGTAGCGATATGAGCATCCCGCCGCCGCATCCGATGTCCAGTATCCGCTCCCGACGACCGTCCGGTATCTTGGACAGTGCCCACTCCGTCAGAGGGCGATGATGTTCGTTCATATCCTCAAGCAGTGAGCGCCCCTCATCCCCCACGGGATTCCTGAATTGGACGGGATCGTGTTCCTTGGACATTGAACACGGTAAGATGAACTAATATATCATTTGAACTAAAAATTGGGTGTTTGAAAAAGTTTGAGCTGATCCGTGATATACGTATCAGTATCTGCGCCTGTTGTTGTCCCTGGGCGGCGCGTGCTTTCTGAAGCAGTCCCTGCAATAGACCGGTTTTCCCTGGGTCGGTTTGAACGGTACTTCGCATTCGTTGCTGCAGTCCGAGCATACTGCTTTGTGCATTTCTCTCGGCGGCTGGTCTCTGTCCCTATAATTCCTATCTCCGTAGGCCATATCTATACCTCTTTTTGGAGTATTCCAATATCATTTTCCTTGCGCCTTTTTCGGACGGACCGGGTCGTAATATCACGAATGCCTCTAAGTGGCCGATAACGGTACGGGTTTATAAAACCAATCTATTGTTTTCATCGTTTTTACAGTGATTTTTTGATTCCGCAGTCCACACACATCCTTATACCGCCGGATGAACGCATCTCTTCACCGCACTTCGGGCACTTCGTCACGGCACTGCCGGCGGTCTCAGCCTCCTTCCCGGAGAGGTCGAGCGACGCCCATTCCATGAGCCGTATGAGTTCGTCGTACATCTTCCCGCAATCCTTGCCGTAATGCTTCAGATTATCGAACTCGTTGAACATCCTCACGCGCATCTTCATTATCGCACCGTACACGTTCGAGTAGGTCTTTTGTGTGATATGAGGTTTACATGCAACGCTGTCGCGGTACCTGATGTCCAAATACGTTATACTGCTGTCCAGGAACGACAGGAATTTACGTTCGTCCGGGAACACGGGCACCGACAGCAGTAACTCTTTCCTTTCAATAAGCGAGGCATCGCGGCCGATGATGATGTTCAGGGTCTCTTTGACAGCGTCGCGCATCTCGCCGTCCACCTGTCCGTATATCTTTCTCAGCCGATGAACATCCTCACTCCTCCCGACCGCCGACATCCTGACGGCGGCACGTTTGAACTCGTCGCCGTTCCGATGTTTCAGGATGTCGAAGAGATCGGGTATCATCGTATCGTTCTCGTTCAGTGCGCTCAGGTATCCTAGGCACGCGATACGGACGGCGTCCTTGTCATTCGTCCTTAATTCCCTGACGATGTCGAGCGCCGCTCTCTCCTTGACGGCCGCCAGCAGGTTCACGACATCCGCCCTGACACGAGGATCGGGACTTCGAAGATGTTTGGACAGGACGCTGTAGAACGACGGCTCATAGTTGCTTACCAGCCACTTATCACCGGAGACGGCATTCCTCCTGCCTGCCATGACCATATCGACGCATCCAAGAAAACGTTCGAGATATCCGAGCCTGCTCACGCTCATTCCGTGACCTCAATAAAAGTAAAAAAGTGAGCGACGCGCCCGCGAGGGCGCATGCGCGATCAAATGTCCCTGCCGGCAAGGGCTTCCTTAAGGACGACGACCTCTTCGTCGGTCAAAGTAACCCCTTTGCCCATCTTCTCTCCGTCGGGAGACCACTCCCTTATGTCATACTTCGGCTCTCTGCCGTTCCAGCTTATCAGATTCAGCTCCTTCGTCCACCCTTTGGATGACTCCGAAAGGACCGCGACCTTCTCAACTATCTCGTACTTGAACTCTACCATTAGCGCACGTCTCCAGCTTTTACTTATAATACTTCTTCTTATATTTAAAGAAGATGAGAAAACAAGAAAACTGCGAGACAAATAAGAAAAAGGCGCGCGGGACCTGATGCTTATAAAAAATGTTCTCAAAGGTTTAAATACTCAACCTTTCATACTCGATGTAAGAGACCACACATGTCGCAGAACAGCCCAGGGCGATCTTTTTTCATAACGGGAGTAACATAAGATGGATGACATATTGATCTATGCACTGATCGCCGCACTGGCGGTCCTTATAGGTCTTTCCGCGTTCTTCGGCGCCGCCGAGACCGCGTATTCGTCAATGAACCGCATAAGGGTGAAGAATTACGCCAAGGAAGGTAATAAGAAAGCCGCGAGAGCGTTGAAAGTATCAGAGAATTACGATAAACTGCTGACGACGTTGCTCATAGGCAACAACTTCATTAACTTCACAGCTGTGACGCTTTCCGGCATACTATTTGCGCATTTCATTCTCAATGACCATGCGGCCGCCGCGATATCAACGGTCGTGATAACGTTGGTGATACTCACATTCGGCGAGATAACGCCGAAGTGCATAGCGATGGACCGCGCCGAGAAGCTGGCGATGTCATTCGCAAGACCTGTTTCGTTCCTGGTGCTGGTGTTCACGCCCATAAGCATATTCTTCGTCGCTCTGAAGAGGCTGCTGTCCAGGCGGATGCCGGAGGACGACGCTCCGACGATGACCGAGGACGAACTCAAGGTGATGATAGATGAGATCGAAGAAGAAGGTACGATAGAGAAGTACGAGAGCGATCTGATAAAATCGGCGATAGAGTTCGACGACATAACCGTAGGCGAACTGTACACACCGCGTGTTGATGTCATCGCGATCGATATCAACTCCGATAAGAACAAGATAAAGAAGACGCTCAGGGACAGCGGTTTCTCCCGACTGCCCGTATATGACGGAACGATAGACAAGATCGTGGGCGTGATATACAGCAAGGATTTCTATAACCATTATTTCGAATCGGATAACACGAAGATAGAGAGCATCATACGCCCGGTGAAGTTCGTTCCCACGTCAATGAAGATATCGTCGTTACTGGGAGACCTGCAGGAGTCGCAGATGCATATGGCCATCGTATTGGACATACACGGCGGAACAGCGGGCATCGTTACACTGGAGGACCTTGTCGAAGAGCTCATCGGAGAGATATGGGACGAGAGCGATGAAATTGAATATGAAGTGAGCGAGAACCCCGACGGTACGTACCGCGCGCTCGGAGGCGCGAACATCCACGATGTGATAGAAGAATCGGGAGTGCAATTCGACCTGGAAGGGTTCGGCGGTCACACAATGAGCGGTTTCATCCTTTACAAATTGGGACACATACCGATGAACAGGGAGACGGTGGAACTGGACAACGCCACCATGATCGTGAAGTCCGTGAAGAATCGCCGCATAAAGGAAGTGACCATCATCAAGAAGGAGAACCCGAATGGCGACGATCACGATGAGGAGTGATCACAGTAACGATCCCAGGAACGTTCTCATATTTTTCTCGGCGATCTCCTTGCGGGCAGGGTGCGATACGATCTTGCAGGTTATCGAAAGAACGTCGCCGTGATGTGCTATCTCATATCTCTCAAGAACGGCGGCCTGTTTGTCCAATCTCAGATAGAACGTACAGTCATCGTCGATCCTGTCGCCGAGTTTATCCAATATCTCGTTCACGACATCCGTGCCGAGACGTTTGAAGAGCTCACCGCACTCCCGGTCCTTACCAAGCGACACGGAAAAAATGATCATATCGTTACCGTGATGGCCGTCGCTGATCTCCGCGTCTATCTCATCCGCGCCGGTGATACGGAGCATCAGATCGTGCAGACGATCCTCATCCTCAGTGGCGTAGCAGAACATCCGCACCTTCACCCAATGGAAGACACTCATGCACATCCGTAACCGAAGCGGATTGATTATTGTTTCCGTGTCCGCGGACAATAATCAAAACCTTTTTATTATCGGGTCATATTGGCAGACCTACCTTTAAGGATCCGTAGCTTAGATTGGCTGGAGCGCCCGGCTGATAACCGGGAGGTCAAGAGTTCAAATCTCTTCGGATCCACATCTTCCTTCTGGATGTCCTCATTTTCGGCGTTATTTTTGACATTTAGGCATTTATGTGCATATGTTCAGATAAACAAAAGGACAAAAGTAGGATAAGCGCGACGCCGTGTCCATGCGTTTGGTGGTGCAAGGGTGGTCCGGATACGCGCAGAGCCTTTCATGTTCATAATGTTATAAAATTCGTCTGATGTAAATATGCGTTGTTGACACTTGGTTGACCGTCATTTATGAAAATTTTGGCGCTCATTCTTTTTGTCTGTTCTGCGATCCTGCGCTATGTAAGACAGGTCAGCATACTTATCGGCGAATTTTACCAGTGCAAATGGGTCTTTTGGAGAACTAATAACGTCTTTTGTCGATGAGTATATTCGACAGATATAAATACGGAACTTCTATACGAAAATCAATGACTGACAGCCTGAGGGAAAGGATCGCCGGTGAGATCGCGTTATCCAATGATCCCGGCAAGACCATGAGGAAATGGAGAGAGGAGTTCTCTGTCTCACAGAGTGAGCTTGCATCCACCATGGGGATATCTCCGTCGGTCATAAGTGACTACGAATCCGGAAGGAGGATGTCCCCCGGTGTCGGCGTGGTCAGGAAGATGGTCGATTCGCTCATGGAGATAGACAAGGGACGCGGTCATCCGACCGCGTCCAAGTTCAAAGCCGTCCGCGACGAGTGCATCATATCCATGGAGGAGTTCGAGCAGGGCATACCGTTCGCCGAGTTCATCGGCGCTATCGGCGGTAAGGTCCTCAACCCGGACACTGACGGCAGGACAATATACGGTTACACTGTTGTCAACTCTGTCAAAGCGATAATGTCCCTGAACTCCGCCGATTACCTGAAGATATACGGATGGAGCACCGAACGCGCCCTGATATTCACGGACGTCTATTTCGGACGGTCGCCGATGGTCGCGATAAGGGCACATCCGCTCACACCGGCGATGGTCGTCTATCTCAAACCTGAGAACGTCGACCCACTGGCGATCAAACTCGCGAAGCTGGAGGGGATACCGCTGGTATCCACCAATGCGGAATTGAACGATCTTATAACGAAGTTGAAGGAACTTAAGGAAGGGAAGTAAATGGACGTCGGAATTGTTAGCTATGGGGCATATGTGCCGCGATACAGGATAACGCCCGAGGAGATAGGACGAATATGGGGCGTCGACGGAAAGGCGATGGGAAAAGGACTATTCATCAATATGAAATCCGTGCCCGCGCCCGACGAGGACGTCGTGACGATATCGACGGAGGCTGCAAGAGATATGATGAGCCGCTGCGGCATCGATCCGCAGGATATCGGTGCGTTGTACGTAGGCTCTGAATCACATCCGTACGCGGTGAAACCAACGGGGACGATAGTCGCGGAGGCGATACGCGCCACCGCCGAACTCACCGTCGCCGACCTGGAGTTCGCCTGCAAGGCAGGTACCGCGGGGATACAGATATGCATGGGCCTCGTCGGTTCCGGAATGATCAGGTACGGCGTCGCCATAGGCGCCGACACGTCGCAGGGCGCGCCCGGCGATGCACTTGAATACTCCGCATCCGCCGGCGGTGCCGCATATCTGATTGGTTCGGAGAAGATCATAGCCAAGATAAACAAGACGTTAAGCTACACCACGGACACACCCGATTTCTGGAGAAGGGAGGGTGCCCCCTATCCGAGCCACGGCGGCAGGTTCACGGGCGAGCCCGCCTACTTCAAGCATATCGGCGCAGCCGCACAGATGCTGCTGTCCGAGACGGGTAACGAACCTAAGGATTACAACTATGCGGTGTTCCACCAGCCCAACGGGAAATTCCCGATGAGGATGGCGAAGGAGCTCGGATTCACGGACGAACAGATCAAGGACGGTCTTCTCACACCTTTCATCGGTAACACATACAGCGGTGCCGTCCCGCTCGGTCTGGCGGCGGTCCTCGACAAGGCGAGGCCCGGCGACAGGATATTCGTGGTCGCATACGGTTCCGGCGCAGGTTGTGACGCCTTCGACATAACAGTTACAGAGGAGATCGTCAATTATAACAGATCCGCGGCCCCGACGGTGGCCCAGAGGCTCGAGAACACCGTGGAACTGGATTACGGGGTGTATGCGAAATACAAGGGCAAGATAGTGAGGAGGTAACGAGATGAGGGAAGTTGCGATAATAGGCGTCGGAATGACGAAATTCGGAGAACTGTGGGGAGCCTCGTTCCGCGACCTCGGCATCGAGGCCGGTATGAAAGCAATGAACGACGCCAACCTTACGGGCTCAGAGGTGGACGGGATGTTCGTCGGTAACATGTCATCAGGGAGATTCATCAACCAGCACCATGTCGGTGCATTGATCGCTGACTACGCCGGGATGGCATCCCGTAACGTACCCGCGACAAGAGTGGAGGCCGCCGGGGCGTCCGGAGCGATGGCCTTCCGCCAGGGAGTGATGGCGGTCGCGTCCGGCATGCACGACATCGTCGTCGTGGGCGGTGCCGAAAAGATGACGGACGTCAACGATGATGCTACAAATTCAATATTGGATTCGGCCACCGATCAGCAGTGGGAGGCCAGCATGGGCGTGACGTTCGCGTCGCTCAACGCGATGATAGCCCGCAGGTGCATCCACGACGGTATTGCAACCAGGGAGCAGATAGCGTCGGTGGCCGTCAACAGCCACGCGCACGGGGCGCTCAACCCGAACGCACAATTCCGAAAGGCGATCAATCTCGACACTGTCCTGAGATCATCCGTGGTCGCCGATCCGCTGACGGTATTCGACTGCGCCCCCATATCCGACGGTGCGGCGGCAGTGGTCCTGTGCCCTGCGGAGATGGCCAAGAAGTACACGGACAAACCTGTAAAGGTGGTCGCATCAGCACAGGCAAGCGATACACTGGCTCTTTTCCAGAGGAACGATATCACAACGTTCGCAGCAACGGTCGCGGCCGCTAAGCGTGCTTATTCGATAGCAAAGATCGGACCGAAGGACATAGCGGTGGCGGAGGTTCACGATCATTTCACAATAGAAGGGATACTAGCATTGCAGGACCTCGGATTCTTTGAGAGGGGCGAGGCCGGAAAGGCGGTCATGGACGGTCAGGCGGCCGTTGGCGGAAAGGTCGCGGTCAACACGTCCGGCGGTCTGAAGGCATGCGGCCACCCGATCGGCGCGACCGGGGTGGCGCAGGTGGTCGAGATAACGAAGCAACTCAGAGGTGACGCCGACAAGAGACAGGTACCGAACGCAAGGTATGGACTGACACAGAGCGTCGGAGGGACCGGTTCTGCGGTCATCGTTAACATAATGGAGGCGGTCTGATGTCAGTCGCAAGGAACTGGAGGGAGATACCCGGAAGGTACAACCTCATCGGGACCAGATGCGGCAGCTGCAGTAAGGTTTACTTTCCGAAGCGCAGCATATGCCCTGAGTGCAGAAGGGCCTCCGTCGGAAAGATGGAGCCTTACAAACTGAAGGACGAGGGAACGGTATTCTCGTTCTCGATAAAACATGAGGCGCCGGCCGAGAACAGTGATCTGAGGCCGTACGCAGTGGCGATGATCAGAACCGAGGACGGCATCCTTATAGCGGCACAGCTGACCGATATGAATATCGATGAAGTCGAAATAGGAATGCCCGTGCACGCGGTCCTCCGCAAGATAGGCGAGGAAGGCTCGGAGGGCGTGATCAACTACGGATACAAGTTCGCCCCGAAGAGGAACGGTGTTCCGAAAGAGAAAGTATAAACCGTTCACATAAACACTTTACAATTTCCTTCCTTTGCATCTTTTCTCCGGAGGACTCACTGTTTCTGAATGTCCATGAGGGCGATCATCTCCAGGACAAGGTCCTCAGGGCATACGCCTGATGCGTCCAATCCCAGATTCCTGATCTTGTCGGGCGTGCATTTCAAAAGACCGTCATCCTCGGCGGCGTCTATCTCGGTGAGTCTCAGATCGTCCTGACCGAACACGACGGCCACCATCTCTCCGGAGCCGTCGGCCGGTCTCATCTTCGCCAGCGCCTTCGATATCTGTCTCTCACCTGCTGCATATAATATCGTCTCCGTTATCAACGATCTCGATCTGTTCGTGCCGTGCTCGAATGCCCTCTCCGCATGCATCACCGTCGAGACGATATGGTCACGGCCGCATACGAAGTTCGGGTTCAGAAGGATGACGTCCCCTCCGGATACTTGGAAATGAGCTACTATCTCGTCGAACGGAAGTCCGCATCTGATGCCCTTGACGGTGAATGCCATGCACCGGAGATAGCGTGCATGTTTTAATCATTATTCTAAAGAGTGCATTCTCTTACGCTTTTATTACGGTCACATGATATTGACCGCACTGCATCACTGACCTCAGACATACGAATTCAGGGGTTCGGACAGTAGGTTTATTTGTACCACTTACTTATTCCCCCTTCGGAACGCGTGGACATATGAGCGGAAAGTGGGTAAAGGTGGCTGCGCCGGCCACGACATCTAACATCGGACCGGGGTTCGACATATTCGGATTGGCTCTCAATGAGCCCTTTGACGTCA